>NZ_CAWNQH010000056.1:0-117283 GCF_963876495.1 Xenorhabdus sp. KJ12.1 | reverse complement strand
TTATTCCAAATCCGAAGAGATGCATGACAAAGTGGTAGGTACGTTCATTGAGCGTGAATACTATCTTTCATAACAGATCTAACTATTGGGAGCATGACCTCTTTCTGCACATCAGCGTGTTTAAATTGCGGTGTAGGTACAGTGTAATCAAATACCGTATTCACAGTATCGTTGTTTTCATCAGCTTTGGTCTCAGGAGTGAACTTTTCATCGTATTCTGTTAAAAAGTATTGCAATAACTCTGGTTTATCAAAACATTTTGAGGTTATTTTCCCCTGCGATTTTTTATCATAAAGATTAATTTCTTCTGGGAATGGTTTGCCTAAAGGAAATTGGCAGTTAAAGATATTGCCATCAATAACTGCTGCGTTACTACTTCTTAATGGCATTTCAAGCTCATGTCCGTTAATAGTAACCTCATATTCTGCAGGCATGAAACGATCAGCCTGCCCCTTTAACGCATATACTTCTGATAAGGTGTAATACATATAATTGTTCGGATTGAGGATGCCGCCATTATTGTGCTCCAGTACCATAAAGGTAGATTTATTACCTTTATTATTATCAAGATAATGTACTCCCGGTGACAGTTTTACACTTCCGCTGATCCCCGGTTCGATGGTGTAATCCTTATCGTCAATTTTAAATGTGATAGTGCTGTTTGTTGGGTTGCTATAATAGAATTTGTTTTTATTGCTTTCAGGATCTAAGGCATCACAGGCTGCAAGAAGTAATGCTGCGCTACTTAATACACCAACTTTTAAAAATGTTTTGTTTTTAAAAAAAGAAAAATAAAGTATTCGGAGTTTTCAACTGAGTATGATGTTACGTTGAGTACGGTTTTAATTATCTGATAATTTTATCAAGGAGAGCATATTCATGATAAAACCAGCTACGCTTCTGATCCCTGTACCTGATGTTAGTCAGGGTTTGGAATGGTATAAACAGGCATTTCCAGAAGCAGAAAGTATTTATTTGAAAGAATTTAACTTTACTATATTAAAAATAAGAAATTTTATTCTAGAAATAGTTCAGGCAGATGAAAAAGTTTATGCTGGAAAAAATGGTACTGTTCTGTATTGGTCAGTCCCTTGTCTTAAATCAGCTATTCATAACTTCGAAGAAATAGGTGCGAAACTATATAGGGGACCGATGAAAATTGAAAATAATTTAGGAATGTGCCAATTAGAAGATCCGTTCGGAAATCTGATAGGATTGCGTGGTAAATTTTTACTATAAATGTATTCTTATTACTCAATAATACCTTTGTACTGATGAGATACATATGAGCAAAAGAATACTTGAAGTCGTTGATTACAATCCTCAGTGGCCTGTTCTGTACCAAAAAGAAGCTGAATTGTTACTTGATATATTGAACAAAAATATATCTAAGATTCATCATATAGGTAGTACTAGTGTTGAACATCTTGCTGCAAAACCAATTATCGATATTTTAGTTGAAGTGAATGATATTAACTTACTGGACAGTTATTCAGATATTATGTTTCTTCATGGTTATAAAGCGAAAGGGGAAAATGGTATCGCAGGGAGGCGATATTTCCAGAAAGGGGACGATAATCGGACTCACCACATACATGCTTTTGAGGTCGGTAATCCACGTATTGTAGATCATTTAGCTTTTCGTGATTATTTAAAGCAACACTCTAATATTGCGAAAAAATATGGAGAGCTTAAAAAGCAAATAGTTAAAGTTTGCAATAATGATAGTGATAAATATTGCCGTAGCAAAGAGGCCTTTATCACTTATCACCTTATTGAAGCGCTCCGTGTTTAGCTATAAGAAAATATTTTTTGCATGGCTGTAATTAAGCGCTGATTTTCCCACTCACTGCGTACGGCTATTCGATAGTAACGGTTATCTAGTCCGGCATAATTTTTACAATGGCGGATTAGCAACTGATGTTTCAGTAAGGCATGCCACAGATCAATCTCAGGTCGCTCACAACGAAAAAACAAAAAATTGGCTGATGGCGGCCAGACTGTCAGTTCAGAACAAGCTGAAAGTTGGTTCCATAAATAATGTTGCTGTGATTTAAGCCATTGATGTGTCGCAGCAATATAGTCATGCTCATCAAATAAAATTTCACCGACTTTTGCGGCAAAAGCGTTAATTGACCACGGCTCACGTCTGTTTTTCATCTCTGCAATAACGGTTGTATTTCCGCTGATTAAATAACCTAAGCGTAGCCCGGGAATAGCAAAAAATTTTGTCATTGAACGCAATATATAGAGATGTTTTGTGGTCGAAATTTGAGGGTTCAATCCTCGGTTATCAGGTAAAAAATCAATAAAGGATTCATCGACAATCAGCGAAATTCCATTTTTCTCGCAATATTCCACCAGCGCCTGTATGACTTGATTATCCGGCATTAACCCCGTGGGATTATTGGGCGTGGCAATAAACAAACAATCGGGTTTAATCGCAGCAAGCATATCCAGTAGACGTAAATCAGGCTGAAATCCAGTTTCTTCTGTTAATGGATAGTCGATGATTTTTGTTCCGATTTGCTGCAAAGCCCGTCGATATTCGGCAAACCCCGGAGTAAGAAGTAGAGCGCGTTTGGGTTTAAGATAACGGACAATGACATAAATCAGCTCTGTTGCACCGTTGCCTGCAATAACCTTTGTCACATCACATTTATGCGTTTTTGCAATTACCTGATGTAAATAGCGATATTCCACATCGGGATATTTTTCAATATCGGCCAGACTATTCTTTATCAACGTCTTAACGCTTTCCGGCGGGCCTAGCGGGTTAATATTGGCACTGAAATCAATGAGTGCATCGGCTGAAAGACCATATTGTTGAGAAATGCCGATAATATTGCCGCCATGTTCACTCATGGTATTACTCCGTCAATAGAACCTTCCAGTGTAGGGCAAAGCGAAGAAAGATTCAGATAAGAGGGAGAGAAGGCCAGCATTTCACTTAAATTAACCACATCACCGATCACAATCAGAGCAGGTGCATGCAGTTCCTTTTCTTCTGCCTTTGCTGCCAGTGTTTCCAGTGTGCCGATAACGCTCTCCTGCTTCGGATGGCTGGCATACATAACGACTGCCGCTGGCGTTGTCGAGGGTTTACCATGCTGAACTAATTGCTGACAGATATCTGTCAGGCGGGTCATTCCCATCAAAATGATCAGAGTGCCTTCCAGTTGAGCAAGTATTTTCCAGTTTTGTTGTTTGTCTTCCTGAGAGGTGTGCCCGGTCACTATATGAAAACCGGATGCGTAATTACGGTGAGTGACCGGGATCCCTGCATAGGCTAATCCGCCAATTGAGGAACTGATCCCCGGAACAATTTCAAATTTAATACCATATTGCGCCAGAATTTCTGCTTCTTCTCCCCCACGACCGAAAACATAAGGATCGCCGCCTTTTAAGCGCACGACTCGTTTTCCGTCCAGAGCATGTTTTACCAGAATTTCGTTAATCGCTTCTTGTGGAATAGGGTGATAATCATGTTCTTTACCGACATTAATAATTTCACAGTGATCGGGTATTTGAGCAATAAGTTCAGGATTAACGAGACGATCATGAACAATGACATCAGCAGATTGAATGCAATGTAATCCCTTGACTGTAATTAAACCCACATCGCCGGGACCTGCACCGACTAACCATACACATCCTTTATTCATGAGATGACCTCTATGGATGTAAAATATAATGAAATTATATTTTTCTTTATCTCAGGGTTTTTACTATACACAATATAAATATGTTGATAATTATTACTGCAATGCTGAACAACTGAAATTGATTCAAATCAACTTTCGTATTTTTTGATGATGAATATTTTTCAGATTAGATGTTATCGTTTTAAATTAAAGTGTTTTATGTGAAGTTAATTTAATTAAAGATAAACGGTATTTATTTTTAAACTAAAAATATCAATGCACTACTGGTTGTTATTGCCACCTCATTGTTGTTATGTGTCATTTTTCATTTTATCTCACTATAAATAATTATTAGAGGTTGTCATTAATATTATCAGTGGAATATTAATTGTTATATGGCGGGTTAATTAAAAGTCATTTTGTTTGATATATGTCAATGATTAGGAATGCATGAATTTAACATCCTATTACTAATACAAGATTAAAACTAAGAAAGTCTTAAAAACTAAATCTGATTTTAATATCAAATCAGAATTTATATGTTTTGGGGTAAGCACATGCAACAGAAATATGCTTTTATCATCGCAGGTACAGGCAGCGGATGTGGTAAGACGACGGTAACGTTGGGCATTATGCGATCCTTGATAAACCGAGAACTACGGGTACAACCGTTCAAAATCGGGCCTGATTATCTGGATGGTGGATGGCATTGTGCAGTAACGGGAGTTGCTTCACGGAATCTTGATGCTTTTATGCTCCCGGAACCTATCCTGAATGGTTTATTTAACGAAGCTATAGTTGATTACGATGTTGCCGTCATTGAAGGCGTGATGGGGCTGTATGATGGTTATGGTACAGATCCTGACTATTGCAGCAGTGCAGCGATGGCAAAGCAATTGGGTTGTCCGGTAATTTTGGTGGTGGATGGTAAGGCTGTTTCCACCTCGATTGCTGCAACAGTGATGGGATTTCAGCTATTTGATCCGGCAGTGAATATTGCAGGTGTACTGATTAATCGCGTTAATCGGGATAGTCATTTTCAGCTTTTAAAACAGGCAATTGAAAATTACTGCGGTATTCCTGTTTTGGGGCGGCTTCCCGTTATGCCTGAAGTGACACTTCCTTCTCGTCATTTAGGGTTGCTTCCAGCGCAAGAACAGCGAGATCAACATGCTGAACGCTGGTCCCGTCTTGCTCAGCAGGTTACAGACTCGATAGATTTGGATAAGTTGCTGGATTTAACCCGGTTATCTTCGCTGCCAAAAGGCGATATAGGCTCTTTGGTTGATCCTACTCTAGGGCGGGGTTTAACGCTGGCACTGGCAGAAGACGAAGCATTTCACTTTTATTACCCGGATAACCTGTTGTTATTGGAAAAGGCCGGTGTATCAATCAAACGTTTCAGTCCTCTGCATGATCACCAACTCCCTGAATGTCAGATGGTTTATCTGGGGGGAGGGTATCCTGAAATTTATGCCAGCACTTTAGCTGCCAACTACGCCATGCATACAGCATTACGTCAGGCACATCAGAAAGGTATTCCCATTTATGCAGAATGCGGGGGGTTGATGTACCTCGGTGATGCCCTGATTGATACGGATGGTGTACGGCATAGCATGGTGGGGCTGATTTCTGGTGAAAGCCGGATGGATGATCACCTGAAACGCTTTGGTTACTGCGAAGCCACGGCAATGTGCGATACGCCTTTAATTGCGAAGGGAGAAACATTGCGTGGGCATGAATTTCATTACTCAGATTTTATTACGGCTCAGCCTGCGGTTTTTCAATGTATTAAGAAAACAAATACCAAAGAAGCCTCAGAGAAAATCCAGAAAAGCTGGCAGGGCAGTTACCTGAATGGCAATACACTGGCGGGTTATCTGCATATCCATTTTTCCCAACGGCCTCATTTGCTCCATCGCTGGTTAATGCTGGCCCGGAGGCTGTTATGACCGTCTTATTGTGGTTCTCCGCTTTTATTCTGGATATGAAATTGGGTGATCCTCTTCATTGGCCTCATCCCGTACGCTGGATAGGGCAGCTTATCAGCCGGTCTGAGCAATTTATTCGTCGGGTTTGTCAGACCGAAGCCAGTCTGAAATGGGGTGGTGTGCTGCTATGGCTTGTCGTTGTGGGGAGTACTTGGCTGGCGAGCTATTGGTTTTTGCAACTGGCCTATGGGCTGATGTTCTGGCTGGGATGTGTAGCGGAAATCTGGCTGATCTATACCATGCTGGCAGGACGTAGCCTGAGCGATGCAGCAAATACTGTTTATCAGGCATTGTGCAAGGAAGCTACAGATCACAATAATTTGGATATCAGCCGTCAGGAGCTTGCCAAAATTGTTGGCCGTGACACTTCTCAATTACAACCGCCACAAATCAGCTGCGCTGTGATTGAAACTGTAGCTGAAAATAGCGTGGATGGCGTGATTGCTCCTTTATTTTTCTTAATGCTTGGCGGCGTTCCACTTGCTATGGCTTATAAGGCAATCAATACCCTTGATTCAATGGTGGGATATAAAACGCCCCGTTATCAGGCAATAGGAATGTTTTCAGCCCGTATGGATGATGTCGCGAATTGGTTACCTGCGCGTCTTGGATGGCTTCTCTTGGCAATGGCCGCAAAATGGCAGGGACTGGATTTTCGGCAGGCATTGCGTATTGGTTGGCGTGACCGCTACCAGCACAGCAGCCCGAATAGCGGCTGGTCAGAGGCAACGATGGCAGGAGCATTAGGTATCCGCTTGGGTGGGCCGAATGTCTACTTTAACCAGCTGGTCGAAAAGCCGTGGATTGGTGATGAAAAGCGCGAAGTCACACCAGACGATATACCTCAGTCTGTTCGAATAATGCAAGTAGCATCAGTCATGGCGCTTTTGCTTTTTGCCCTGCTGTATAGCCTGTTCAGCGTGATGATATAAGGAGGGAACAACATGAGTGATTACATCCGACAGCCTCAACAGATCGAAAAAAATAGTTTCGATATCATCAGCCGGATTATTTCCGAATCATATCCTGATTTTCACTTTGCCGATGAGGAGCAGGAAGCGGTCATCAAACGGGTCATTCATACCACTGCTGATTTTGACTGGCTTAATCTTCTCTACTTTTCCCCTGATGTTTTTCAGCTTATTCGTAACGGCATATTGCGTGGCTGTACCCTATACACCGATACAACTATGACGCTGTCTGGCATCAATAAAACCCGTCTGGCTCAGTATGGAAGCAAATGCCGTTGCTATGTCAGTGATTGCCGTACTATTCACATGGCAAAAGCGCAGCAAATTACGCGTTCGATGGCGGCTGTCGATCTGGCTCTGCAAGAACCGGGAGAGAAGATTTTTATCTTTGGCAATGCTCCGACAGCCTTGTTTCGTTTAATGGAACATCAAATTGCCCCCATTGCTGTCGTCGGTGTACCGGTTGGGTTTGTTGGGGCAGAAGAATCAAAAAATGCCCTGATCCATAGCGGAATAAGCTGTATTGCAGCAAAAGGCCGTAAAGGAGGCAGTAATATTGCGGCTGCGATAATTAACGCGATTCTGTACCGGATGCCAGAGGTAAACTATGAATGATCTCATTGAACTCGGTACAGTCTGGCACAGAGGAAAGCAGTATCGTAAAGGCTATACAACCGGCTCTTGTGCGACCGCTGCGGCAAAGGTGGCTGCGTTAATGATCCTGCGTCAGCAGATTATCCATCAGGTTTCAATTGTCACACCTTCCGGCATCACTCTGGCTTTGAATATTGAACAACCCTTGATTGAAGGCGATCAAGCTGTCGCGGCTATCCGCAAAGATGGTGGTGATGACGTAGACGCAACTCATGGGATGCTGATTTTTGCCCGGGTATCCCTGAACGACAGCGGTGTTATCACACTGGATGGCGGTGGCGGTATTGGCAGGGTAACGCGGGTGGGAGTCGGGTTGCCTATAGGCTGGGCGGCAATCAATAAAACCCCGCGTCAGACCATAGAAGAGACGGTACGGGAGGTAATCGGTCCGAATCGGGGGGCAGATATCATCATTTTTGCACCTGAAGGTGAGGAGCGAGCGAAGCAAACTTATAACGACCGACTGGGAATTAAGGGCGGAATTTCGATTATCGGTACAACAGGCATTGTAACTCCGATGTCAGAAGAGAGCTGGAAACGCTCACTGGCGCTGGAGTTAGAAACGAAACGTGCCAGTGGGCTGGATCGCATTATTTTTGTGCCGGGTAATCATGGGGAACGTTTTGTCAGCCAGCAGTTGGGTATTGATACCAGCTATGTCGTCACCATGAGTAACTTTGTCGGTTACATGTTACAGGAAGCAGTACGTTTGGAATTCCGCCATATCGTACTGGTCGGGCATGTCGGCAAATTAGTGAAAATTGCCGCGGGTATTTTTCATACTCACAGCCATATTGCCGATGGACGCATGGAGACGCTGATTGCCAATCTGGCCTTAATGGGTGCCCCTTTCGAACTGATTCAGGCGGTGGATCAGTGTGACACCACTGAAGCAGCCATTGAATTGATCGCTGAACAGGGCTGGCAGGGAGTGTATCAGCAGATAGCGCAGAAAATATGTTGGCGTATCGACCAAATGCTGCGTTTCGCCAAGAGTAAGCCACAGTGTGACGCCATTTTATTCTCCTTTGATAATCAGGTATTAGGTTGTAACCGGTCTGTAGACCAGATAGCGCGGACTTTTATGGAGGGCAGCCGATGATCACAGTTGTGGGAGTTGGCCCGGGTGCTTTAGAAAATCAGACACTGTCTGCGTTGGATGTTATCAGTCAGGCCGATGTACTGGTTGGAGGAAAACGCCATCTTGCCGAATTTCCTTACTTCGATGGTGAAACCCATCCTATAAATGCTGATATGGATACGTTAATGCAGTGGCTGGAACAGAATCAGCATCGGAAAGTTGTTGTACTGGCTTCAGGTGATCCGCTTTTCTATGGCATCGGTAAACGGATTAGCCAGCATTTTTCAAAGCTATCTTTTATAAAAAAACCAAATGCTGATGACCAGCATAATGGTAGAAAAAATATCCGCATTATTCCCGGTATCAGTTCAGTCCAGTATTTGTGCGCGCAAATGTTGCTGGATATGAATGACATTTATCTCACCAGCAGTCATGGTCGCAAGCCAGATTTTGACTGGTTACTCCAACACGAAAAGATCGCCATGGTGACGGATAACATTATTGGCCCTTACCAGATCGCACAGGAAATTCTGGCGCGAGGGCAACAGCGTTGCATGGTGATTGGTGAAAATTTATCCCACAAACATGAACACATTCGTTGCCTGACCGCAGAGCAGATCGAGCAACGTGGCGACATTCATTATGGTCTGAATGTCGTGATTATCCTGAATGGTGATTTCGATGAAAGATGAACTGTTTTTGCGTGGTCATCGCATTCCAATGACCAAAGAAGTGGTTAGAGCGCTGGCACTGGAACGTTTGCAACTGGAAAACGCCCGCCATTTTATTGATGTCGGTGCAGGTACGGGAAGCGTCAGTATTGAAGCAGCACTGCGTTATCCCGCACTGGATATTATCGCCATTGAGCGCAAAGAAGATGCACTACGGCTACTGGTTGAAAATGTTCAGCATTTTTCCTGCCATCAGGTTCGTATTAAATCGGGGATAGCCCCTGTGCCACTGGAAATCAGTGCAGATGCTATTTTCATTGGCGGAACGGGTGGGCATCTGACCGGAATTATTGATTGGGCGTTGCTCAATCTGAATTCAGGCGGGCGTTTGGTCATGACTTTCATTCTGTTAGAAAACTTCACACAGGCATTATCCTATTTGGGAGCGTGTTCTGTAGCTGAGCTGGACGGGCGTGAAATTCAGGTGGGGGAACTGACAGCATTAGGACAGGGGCATTATTTCAAGCCTAACAATCCGACTTATCTATTGTCCTGCCTGAAGAGTTCTGGTCAGGAGGTACAGAATGGATAACGTCAGCTTTGACACCGAAAAAGTCTGGTTTGTTGGTGCCGGGCCGGGAGATAAGAGCCTGATTACCCTAAAGGGATATCAATTATTACGTCAGGCTCAGATAGTGATTTATGCCGGTTCACTGATTAATCACGAGCTGTTGAGTTATAGCCGACCCGATGCTGAATGCCATGACAGTGCCGGATTAACGTTATCAGAGATCACCGAATTAATGGTGAATGGCGTGAAAGGGAAAAAATTGGTGGTTCGTCTGCAAACGGGAGATTTATCGCTGTTTGGTTCTATTCGTGAACAGGCGGAGGAGCTGAAAAACCACGGGATCAGTTTTATCTCTGTTCCCGGCGTGAGTTCATTTCTTGGCGCAGCCGCGCAATTAGGGGTGGAGTACACGGTCCCCGAAGTTGCCCAAAGTTTAATTATTACCCGTATGGAAGGCAGAACACCCATGCCCCCGCAGGAGACACTGGAAGCCTTTGCCGCTCATCAAACCTCAATGGCGATTTTCCTTTCGGTACAGAACATCAGGGAGGTTGTTGCTCGGTTAATTCAGGGCGGTTATGAACAGGGAACACCGGTTGCTGTGGTTTATAAGGCAACGTGGCCTGATTCACAGATTGTGCGGGGAACACTGGAAACCATTACTGAACAGGTACGCAGTGCCGGTATTCGTAAAACGGCTCTGATTCTGGTGGGTGCTTTTCTTGGGCAAGAGTACCACTATTCAAAACTGTACGATGCGAGGTTCAGCCATGAATACCGTAGCGCCTGACATAATGATTGCTGACACAATAACAGATGAAGTGACAATGTCACTTCATGCAGTCACTCCTGATAACAAATATGCCTTGTTTTGTCTGACAGCGGGAGGCATCGCACTGGCTCGTCGTTTGCAGTCCTATTTAGCGATAGATTGCTTTACTTCCCCTGAGCTGGTGGAAAGTGGATTTTTCACATTTGACGGTAGTTTTTCCAATACGGTACGCAAAGTATTCACACGGTATAGTGCCCTGATCATGGTTGGTGCAACGGGGATCGCCATTCGGGTTATTGCGCCTTTACTCCGGGATAAAATGACTGATCCGGCGGTTATTGTGCTGGATGAAAAAGGGCAGTTTGCTATCAGTTTATTGTCAGGGCATATGGGAGGCGCCAATAAACTGGCACAGCAGATTGCCGATATCCTTGATGGTCAGGCTGTCATTACGACAGCAACGGATGTCAATCAGGTCGCGGCGCTGGATCTCTTATCCCAACAATTAGATGGAAAGATGGATAATTTCCGGGAGAGCGTTAAAACCGTTAATCAAATGCTGGTTAATGGTAAACGGGTTGGAATTTGGTTTCACCCTGATTTGAGTGGTGAAAAAAATCGTTACGATATACGTGGGTTCATTCCCGTTGCTTCTCTTGAAGAGCGCCCTGAGCTGGATGCTTTGGTATATGTCAGTTATGAACGAACTAATATAATGCTGGCAATCCCTGTATTTAAATTAATTCCTCGCCGTATTGTGGCAGGAATAGGTTGCCGGCGAGGGGTAGAACCTGAGCAATGCGCCGAACTCTTAGAACGCCATCTGTTAGAACTCAACCTTGAACCACTGGCACTGAAAGCCATCGGCAGTATTGAATTGAAAAAAGACGAGCCAGCATTAATCCAATTAAGTCAGCAGCATCAAATTCCCTTTCAAACTTTTTCTGTTAATCAGCTTTCCCGCTATGAGCAAGTATTTCCCACGTCTGAATTTGTCCGGAAAACGGTAGGCATCGGCAGTGTCTCCCAGCCTGTGGCTTGGTTAATGAGTAAAGGGCACTTAGTTGGCCATACTCTGCGAGAGCAAGGTGTCACCATCACATTAGGAGTATTGAGTCCATGTTAACTGTTATTGGAATTGGTCCTGGTAGCGAAGCCATGATGACGCAGGAAGCGATAACAGCCCTGAAAGCCGCTGATATCGTGGTGGGTTATAAAACCTACACCCATTTAGTGAAAACGTTGGTTGGCGACAAGGAAATTATTAAAACTGGCATGTGTAAGGAGATAGAACGTTGTCAGACAGCGATTGAACTGGCAGAACAGGGTAAAAATGTGGCGGTGGTTTGCAGTGGTGATGCGGGTATTTATGGCATGGCCGGTCTGATTCTGGAACTGGTCAGTCAGCAAAAACGTAATGTAGAAGTCAGGCTGGTGGCCGGAGTGACGGCAAGTACCGCCTGTGCTGCTTTGCTTGGGGCGCCGTTAATGCATGACTTTTGTCATATCAGCCTGAGTGATCTGCTGACGCCGTGGGAATTGATCGAAAAACGGGTGAAGGCCGCGGCAGAAGCCGATTTTGTCATCTGTTTCTATAATCCGCGCAGCCGTGGACGAGAAGAACATCTGGCCCGGGCATTTGCCCTGATGGAACCGTGGAAATCAGCAGATACGCCTGTAGGAGTGGTGAAAGCAGCAGGACGTAAACATGAAGATAAATGGCTGACCACTTTTGGCTCAATGGATTTCTCCCGTGTTGATATGCGTAGTCTGGTAATAGTGGGTAATCAGTCAACATATGTACGTGACGGGCTGATGATCACACCAAGGGGATACCGGTTATGAAACGGCCAGCGACTCTCATTTTTGGCGGAACCAGCGATGCCCGTCAGATTTGTCAGATGATGGATACTGTCGGTATCAATTACTGCCTGTCAGTGGCGACTTCCGCAGGCGTACAACAGGCGATGGGGATCTGTGGCGAGATAATTACCGGCAGAATGGAAGCGGAAGAGATGGCTGATTATCTGAAAACGCGGGAAATGGAAAGGGTGATTGATGCCTCGCATCCCTATGCTGAACGACTGAGCCAGAATATTGTCAGTGCCTGCCAGAAGTTAGGTATTCCTCTCATTCGTTATATCCGACCCAGCGATATTGATACCGTCGATAACCCGCTTATTCATAAAGTCACAACCATCAAACAGGCATGCGAAACAGCGGTCAGGCTGGGTACACGGGTTTTGCTGACAACCGGCAGTAAACAGCTGGCCGATTATATGACGTACCTGAAAGAGAAAACGGTACTGGCCCGGGTATTACCAACCGCAGAAGTGCTGAAAATGTGTGAATCCTGCGGCTTATCTGTCGATCAGATTTTTGCCCTGAAAGGCCCGTTCAGTGCTGATTTTAATCGGGCTTTTTACCAGTTTTGCCGGGCAGATGTTGTGATTACCAAAGAGTCTGGTGAACAGGGGGGCTTCAGGGAAAAAGTGGAACCGTGTCTTTCTCTTGGGCTGCCCTGCATTGTGATTTGTCGCCCAGAACAACAATTTGAAGGTGAGGGGATCACTCAGATTCATGGATTAGAAGAGATGGCGTGCTTGTTGGCAAATTAAAACAAACCAATAAGGAAAAACGAAATGAAAAAAGCACTGTTGGTGATCAGTTTCGGAACCAGTTATCACGAAACACTGAAAAATAATATTGAAGCCTGTGAGCAACAACTGGCATCCGTATTTCCGGACAGGGAACTCTTCAGGGCATTTACCTCCGGTATGATCATTCGCAAATTGCGCCAGCGCGATGATATTCATATTGATAACCCCCATGATGCGTTAACCAGATTACACCACGCCGGTTATAACGATGTTGCCGTTCAGTGTTTGCATATTATCAAGGGCGATGAATATGAAAAGGTGTTACATGAAGTTGAAAAATTTCGTCCTCGCTTTAGACGATTAGTGCTCGGCGCTCCGTTACTCAGCCATTTTGATGATTATCTGCAACTGATGCGGGCATTACACCACCAGCTTCCTGTACTGACAGAAAACGAACGTGTCATCTTTATGGGACATGGCACAGAACACCATGCTTTTTCTGCTTACTCCTGTCTTGACCATCTGATGAATCATTATCACTTTCCGGCACGGGTAGGTGCGGTTGAAAGTTATCCGGAACTTCCCCTGATTATAAAAGGATTAAAAGAGCAACGGATCCGCAAAGTATATCTGATGCCATTGATGCTGGTGGCCGGAGATCATGCCATCAATGACATGGCTTCAAGTGAAGACGGTTCGTGGAAATCACAGCTGGAAAAAGCCGGAATAGCCGCAATCCCCTGGCTACAGGGATTGGGAGAAAATCCGAAAATTCGGCAGATGTTTGTCGACCACCTGACTTGTGCGCTGAACTGTCAGGAGAAAATCTGATGGATGAAAAATCGTCGGATAATATGGGGAAACTGTATGTTATTGGCGTGGGGCCGGGAGCCAGTGATCTGATTACGGTACGGGCAGCCCGCATTCTTGCTGAACTTGATGTGATCTATACCCCAACGGGCAAAAAGGGAGCCAAAAGCCTTGCTCACTCCATTATTGAAGAATATCTTTTGGCGGAAACCAAAGTTTTCACTTACCACTTTTTAATGAAAGCCGATATAGACGCTAAAAACGCAGTGTGGGATGAAGTTGCTCACTCATTGCAAGATGAAGTGTCTAATGGCAGAAAAGTCGGTTTTATCACTTTGGGTGATCCTATGCTGTTCAGCACATGGGTATACCTTTTGCAGCGGCTGGTATCGACTCAAATGGTCATTCCGCCGTGGCTGGAAATTGTGCCGGGAATAACTTCATTTTCTGCTATCGCCGCTGCCGGTACGATGCCATTGGCAATGGAAAACCAAACATTGGCTGTTATTTCCTGTACTGCTTCTGAAACCACTTTAGAACAGGCATTGCTTAATCACGATTGCCTTGTCCTGATGAAAGTCTATTCGCATTTCCCCCTGATCCGTAACTTGTTACAACGTCACAATCTTCTGGAACATGCATTAATGATGGCTGATGCCACATTGCCGGGTGAACAATGCTGGCGCGACCTTACCACACTGCCGTTCAGTGAAAAAGATTGCAGACAGGAGTTATCTTATTTTTCAACGATTTTAATTAATAAAAACTGGCAATTATCGAGGTGAGTTATGCAACAGAAACTAACGAACTCTACGTTATTGAGTGCAATTATCGCACTGTTGTTGGTGATGGCACCGCAGGAAGTTTTTGCTATGCATGTCATGGAGGGTTTTTTGCCCCCCATGTGGGCGATTGGATGGTGGCTGGCTTTTCTGCCTTGTCTGGCGGTCGGGTTGGTAAAGTTACGCCAGATTGTGCAGGATGAGGGGAATCAGAAAGTCTTGCTGGCACTGTGTGGTGCATTTATTTTTGTCCTTTCAGCTCTGAAAATTCCTTCGGTTACCGGAAGTTGCTCACATCCTACTGGCGTGGCGCTGGCGGTGATTCTATTTGGCCCTTCTGTTGTGGCGATACTGGGCGCAATTGTCTTGTTGTTTCAGGCGTTATTGCTGGCGCATGGCGGTATCACAACGCTGGGTGCTAACGGAATGTCAATGGCAGTCATTGGCCCAGTGGCCGGGTATTTGATCTGGCGTTTCTCCTGCAAGATGGGAATGCGCAAAGATATTAGCGTCTTTTTGTGTGCTTTTGTCGCTGATATCGTCACTTACGCCATTACCTCCATTCAGTTGGGTGTTGCTTTTCCTGATCCGCAACTCGGTATGGGGGCGGCGATCCTTAAATTCATGGGTATTTTCTGCATAACTCAGCTTCCCATTGCCGTGGCTGAAGGGTTACTAACCGTACTGATTTACGACCAGTTGGTAAAAAGACAATTAATTCAGGCCCGCAGTTTCTGAGGAGAACAACAAATGAAAAAGACCTTGATATTACTGTCCCTCGTTGCAGCACTGTGCATTATCCCGTTTTTCATTGAGCATGGCGGAGAATTTGGTGGAGCAGATGGACAGGCAGAAGCCCAGATTATGGAAATAGCGCCGGATTATACACCGTGGTTTGAGTCCCTCTATGAACCTGCCAGTGGTGAGATTGAAAGCCTGTTGTTTACTTTACAGGGAAGCCTGGGTACTGCCGTGATTTTCTACATTTTTGGTTATTATCACCGTAATCGGAAAGATCATGATCGGAATAGATAAACTCAGTTACCAGAGCCGCTGGCGTGATAAAGATCCCAGGGCGAAATTCGCCCTGTATCTCCTGTTCATGACTCTGGCAATGGTGCTTTCGCCATTGTGGCAGGCCGTATTGTTGGTCGGGCTTGTGATGCTTAGCTGCTATCTATTGCGGATCAGCCTGCTGCGTTATTTGAAATGGCTGTTAATTCCTTGCAGTTTTTTGGTATTCGGCCTAATTGCTATTGTGTTGTCCATTGGTATGCAGCCGGAAAAAATGCTGTGGGGATTTCGTATCGGGCAATATTGGCTTGGTATTGATACGCAGGGAATTCAGATAGCTAATCAAACTCTCTGGCGCAGCCTTGCTGCGCTATCTGCAACATTCTGGTTCATGATGAACATGCCCTTTGAGCAGATAATCCGATTACTGAAATTTTTCCGCGTTCCTCATCTGCTAATCGAACAACTCCTGCTGACATGGCGTTTTATTTTTATCTTTTTGGAGGAAACCGCCGCCATTCATCATGCGCAATCATTACAGTTCGGTTACCGCACTTTGCGAACGAGTTACCACTCACTGGCAATGCTAATCAGTATGTTATTTGTGCGGGTAATGAACCGTTATCAGCAAATGAGCGTGGCATTAGAACTCAAGCTATATCAGGGGAATTTCCATTTATCAGCAGAAAAACAATGAAATAAGGATAAACAATATGTTAGAAACTCGGGCACTGTCTTTCAGCTATCAGGATGATCCGGTCTTAAAAGATCTCACACTTGATTTCAGTCGCTTTCAGGTTACTGGCATTATTGGTGCAAATGGCTGTGGCAAATCCACCTTATTTATGAATCTTTCCGGTATTCTGCGCCCACAAAAAGGCGCAGTCTGGTGGAATAACACACCGCTGGATTACAGTAAAAAAGGTTTGATGGCTCTACGCCAGCGTGTTGTGACAGTTTTTCAGGACCCCGACCAACAAATTTTTTATACCGATATCAACAGCGATCTTGCTTTTAGTTTGCGTAATCTGGGTGTTGATGAAACTGAAATTCAGCGCCGGATAGAATATGCACTGACACAGGTAGATGCACACACTTTTCGCGATAAGCCTATTCAATACCTGAGTTTTGGTCAGAAAAAAAGAGTCGCTATTGCGGGTGCGCTGGTTATGGATGCTGATTATTTATTGCTGGATGAACCAACAGCAGGGCTTGATCCGGCAGGGCGCCAACAAATGCTAGATATTATCCACGCTATTGCAGCTGAAGGTAAAAGGATCATTATTTCCAGTCATGATATAGATTTAATCTATCAAATCTGCGATGGCTTATATGTGCTGGCAAATGGAGAAATGATCAGTTCCGGCAGCACTGAAACCGTGTTCCTGCAAAAAACTCAGCTTGAGCAGGCTGGATTGGTACAACCGTGGCTGGTGAAAGTACACACTGAAGGTGGTTTGTCTCTGTGTAAGACAGAGCAACAGCTTTTTTCCATGCTTCACAAAAATATCCCTCATCATTAACGCTTTTGTAAAGCAGCAATATGAAGTTTGCTATGCAACTTTGTAACTACCAAAACCCCAGCTATACTGCATTCGTTAAATTTTCTGTTGCTGAGATATTAAGTACGAATACAACTGGAAAAATATTTTTAGTCAAAAAGTGGGTTACTTGTCTAATCCCGTAACATCCGATTTGTGTATAGGATAAAGTAACCACACAGTGTGCCAGCTAATCTTTAATCGAGTTGAATTCCTTTTTCATTCATCACCCCGAACACTTCTTCGCTCACAGGAAAACATCCACCAGCACACGGGTTTCACATGATTAAAATGGTTTTGTCGGTAAATACTTACCGTCCAGAGTGATTACAGCCCGGCTTCCGCCTGCGGGATCTTCGGTTTTCTTGATATCTAATTTAAAGTCAATCGCACTAATTATACCGTCGCCAAATTGCTCATGAATTAACGCTTTTAAGGTTGTCCCGTAGACTTGTAATATTTCATAGAAGCGATAAATCGTTGGGTCAGTCGGTATTCCGGTTGGGATTGAACCCCGCATAGGAATTGCCTGTAGAAGTTTTACCGCATCATCTTTCAGCCCCAATTGTTCGACAACCTTTTTGGCTGCTTCCACCGGTAATGAATGTTGCCCAAGTAAGGCCGCGGTAACAAAAGTCACACTCAGCCCTGTGCCACGCGCAATGTCTTCCCATGAGAGGTTTTTAGCAAGTTTGGCTGTGATAATACGTTCAGTCAGTTCGAGACGAGAGGTTTGAGTGGTTAATGTTTGTTGCATGTTATTTTCCTGAATAGTCGTGATTCGTGTTATTGACTGCTTACTTTTTCATTTCAATAATATAGTGATGACTTCCTATCAGGGAGAAATTAAGATTGTATACATTTGTTATGGTGAGACCAGCTTGTCCTGCTATTGATTCGAATTCTGAGCGATATCGTGATTTACCCGATACTGTGACGTCCATATATAAATCAAAAGACTCTGAGGTCGCATTATTTTTCTCTTTAATCATCTCGATAATATATAAAACAGAATCTTTTCTCATTGCTTTATGGCAATTTCTGAGAATGTCAACGGCTTTTTTATCTGGCCAGTTATGTAATACATTTTGTATACAATAAGCATCGTATCCTGAAGGGATATCAGCAAAAAAATCACCATTAATTAAAGTTACACCTTCAGATTCTTTTTTGTCAAAATCATACAGATCCATGACGTGACACTGGATATGAGGATATCGGATTTTTATATTTTTTGCTAAAGCACCAAGACCTCCACCGATATCAATAAATGAATTAATGCCATTTAGAGGTATATTTTCAATAATTTGATCACTCTTTGATTCAGTTGCTTTTGCCATAGAAGCATCAAAAATCATTTTGAAGTTTTTATTACTTTCATGACCAGCATAAGCGAAAAATGATTGATGATTTTGTATTTCAAACGCCGGTTTGTCGCTCATTTCATTCAGAGATGTGCTGTATTGTGACCATGCATTCCAAATGGCTGGGTTTAATTCGAATTTTATGTGTAATGTCTCAAAACTGTTTGGATCGCTGAGAGTTGAACATTGTTCAGTGAGATAAAATTTATCTTCTTTTTTTGTTAACACATTGAGTGTTTGCATATAATTCAACAACCTATGAAACCTATCCTCAGAAACATGACATAATTGAGCAAGATGTTTCGCTGTTTTACCCTCTTGGGTGGTTAAATATAATGGCGCTTTACTTTCCACAAAGGCAAACAGTGCAGCAGACTTACGATAAGACACAGTCATTTCTGATAGCATTACTTTCTCCTACATGTATATATATTTAGGGTTAAAATATATTCTTTTAATAAATCTCACATTATCAAATAATGACATAAGAGCAATAATTATTTCCATGAAAAAAAGATCAAATATTATCACATGGTCTTTATGGAAACCTGTTTATTAAATTATTCATATTTGACAACTATCAATTAATTATCAAGTAATTATCATATGGTATAATTTTATTATGTGTTTAATAAAAAATGTAATGCAATGTAAAATAATACTCCTTGTGTTGAGTAAAGCGTGGTTCATAAAATAAAACACCCGAATTACGATGTAAGCAGTAAACCGTTATGAAAACTTCACAATTAGTACCTCTTACCCAGTACCAAAAAGAAATTTATTATGAAACTCAACGTAATCCAGAAAGTAATCAATTTACTATAGCCATCGCGCGAAAATTAAAAGAAAACATTAACTTTGAAAGATATTTTCATGTGGTTAATAACATTATAAGTCGCGATGTAACACATAAATTACGTATCCTTGAACAGGATGGAGTGCTGAATCAGCAGATAAAAAACAGTGCTGTTAATCAAGTGAAAATTATTGATGCTGAAGGTAAAGATATTTCTGTGCTCTTCAAAGAATGGTCAAAACACATTTTTACTCTGAATGACAAATCATTACTTGAAGTTGCCTTACTGCGCAATTTGAAAAATAACCAGTCGGCTATTTTTATTCGTGCTCATCATATTGTTTGTGATGGTTGGGGAATAAATCAGCTAACAAAAAAAATTGCCAAATATTATCGGAATACTAAAAATAATACAGAATCACTATCCCTCAACACTGAAAAGTATATTTCATCGATCCTTGAACAGGAAAGAATACTGTCACAGCCAGAAACAGAACAGCAAATAACAAAACTGGCTGAGCTTACACAACGTCATGAACCGGTTTTTTTTAATCGGAAAAAGAAAACGCATCAGTCTCACTTTATACAGCATAGACACCTATTAGCGCCTGCTAAAGTAGAAAAAATGCTTTCTCAGGGAATCAATCCTTATCAGGTTGTTATGGCTTCAGTGGCTATCTTGTTATCACGAATACACAATAACACCCGATTAACAATTGGTGTTCCATTCCTTAATCGTCGTATGAATCAGCTTGATATTGCAGGGGAGTGGGCTAATACACTGCCATTGGCTGTTACAGTCAACGCACAGGATACGTTTCTTGAACTGGCGGCGCGTATTAAAGTAGATATTTCAAATCTAAAAACGTTTGAACATATTCCTCTTGGGCGTTTACTTAAATCTATAGGCGCCGGGAAACGTCAGTGTTTTGATGTCACTGTATCTTATAACTATTCACCCCTAACTGCGGCTTCCAGTGATATCTATAGCGACGAAGAGATTTATGCCGCAGCAACGGCCCATGAAGATGATGCTATTGCGATTCATGTTCATAGCTGTGGGAATAATAGGGAAGTTGCGATTGATATTACCGGGGCTGAGGATATTTTCGATGAAGATTATTCATTTGAATCCCTTACTTCATCTTTAGGGCATATCATTGAGCAGATGGTTGCATCACCGGAGCAGACTGTTGCTCAGGTGAACTTCTCTTCAATAGAAGAAATGGCACGACTTGCTCTTTTTGAGCAAGGGCCGCTTACTGAATTCTCAAAACAAGAAACCTTATCAACGCTATTTGATACTCAGGTTGCATTAGACGGTGAAGCAATCGCTATTGCAAGTTCTGGCGCGAAACCAGCCCTGACTTATCTCCAGTTCCAAAACCGTATAGACAGTATGGTGGCCGTTTTACTGAAGGCTGGCGTGAAAAAAGGGGACATGGTTGCTATTTTGATGGATCGTAGTACGGATATGCTCACAGCGATTTTCGCGGTATTGAAAGCTGGTGCTGCTTATTTGCCTGTAGATCCCAATTATCCGCAAGGGCGGGTTAACTATATGCTGAAGGACAGTGGTGTCACAGTCATCATTTCCGATGAGGTTAATCCATCTTTGAGTGAGCAATCGTATGTTGTTATTGACGGAAGTCGCATTTCTCATGAGCATATAAAGCAGCCCAATTTATCTGACGCAGATTCGCTGGCTTATATGATTTATACCTCAGGTTCTACCGGACAGCCTAAAGGTGTAATGATCAACCATAATTCAGCGGTAAACCGGATTGAGTGGATGCAGGAACGTTATCCCTTGAATAACACGGATGTGATATTACAAAAGACACCCATTTCATTTGATGTATCTGTCTGGGAATTATTCTGGTGGTCGATTTCCGGAGCATCTGTTCACTTATTACCTCCCGGTGCTCATAAAGATCCGCGGGAGATAATAAAAGCAATAAGTACACACAACGTAACAACATTGCACTTTGTTCCTTCTATGCTTCAGCCTTTCCTCGATATTCTGGAAGCTGAGCCAGATTTAGTGAATCAACTAACTAGCTTACGCCGTGTATTCACCAGCGGTGAAGCCTTGCCTCCGGCACGAGTTAATCAGTTCCGTAATATTTTTTCCGCTCTTGGTTTAAATGCACCGGCTTTGATCAATCTCTATGGCCCGACAGAGGCAACCGTAGATGTGTCATATTTTGAGTTTCTTCCCGAAAATGACAGTGTTATCAATCGGGTTCCTATTGGATTCCCGATCAACAATATTACACTGAGAATCGTGTCCCAGCATGGCACCCGGCAACCAATAGGTATTGCGGGTGAGTTGCAGATTAGTGGCATTGGGTTAGCCCGTGGTTATCACAATAAAACTGAATTAACAGACGAGAAATTCATTCTGGATGGTGATAAACGCTGGTATCGCACAGGGGATTTAGCTAAATGGTTAGCTGATGGCAGCATTGAATATTTGGGGCGAATTGATAATCAGGTAAAAATCAGAGGTAACCGTATTGAGCTGGGGGAAATACAAAATACGCTTGAGCGTATTCAGGGGATCAGCCGTGCGGAGGTTTTACCACAGGTAAACAGTAATGGGGATACTTACCTGTGTGCATATTATGTTATTAACCCGAATGTCATCAACAACCAGTATTTTACTTCCGAAAAACTGCGTGAGATGTTACTGGAATGCTTGCCTGATTTCATGATCCCGCAGCAATTTATCCCTGTTTCTTATATTCCTCTTACTCCAAACGGAAAAGTTGATCGTCAGGCACTTATTACGCTGGTAAATAGCTCATTGGTAAAAACGGAGGTTTCGGCTATCTATGATGATGCTCAGACTGAAACTGAATATCAATTGGCTGAAATATGGCAAAAGGTATTAAAGATTGAGAAGCTCAGCGTGCAGGATAATTTTTACACATTAGGCGGTGATTCAATCCTGATGTTGAAAGTGCGTTCTGAGGCTGAAAAAGCAGGAATGAATGTCACGCTTTCTGAGTTATCACAATATTTGACAATAGCTGAGTTGAGCCAGCAAATTGACGCTGGCCGAAAAGTTCAAAAACATGTTGAGCTATCTCCGTTTTCCTTGATCAAAGAAAAAGAGCGTGCAGCACTTTCACACTATGAAGATGCGTTTCCTGCCACTCAACTTCAGCTTGGTTTGATATATCACAGCCAGCAGAGTAAACATTCAGCCACTTATAAAGATGTTTTCCGTTATACGCTGAAAGGAAAGTGGGAGCCTGAAACTTTTCGTCAAAGTATATCAGCGATAATCCAGCGGCATCCTGTCCTGCGTTCCCACTTTAATCTGGCGGATTTCAGTGAACCATTACAAATTATCAACCACAATATCAGGCTTGATGATGTTGTAGAGATTCGTGATATCAGCTCACTGACACATGATGACTCCGAAATAACGATCAAAGAGTGCATGGAAAAAGGACGTCGTCATAACTACCAATTTGATTGTGCGCCATTGTATCGAATCAGCTTATTCAGAACGGCAGATACTATCGATATGGTATTCAGTTTTCATCATGCCATTCTGGATGGTGGCAGTGTGGCAAATTTGATACGTGAACTCTTTTCTCGTTACCAGCATGAGGGGATGTATTCTTCTGAGGCAGATGTATTACCATCACCAGCTCTATATGTTCAGGATGAGATCCACGTATTACAGTGTCAGGAACACCAGTTGTTCTGGAAAAGCATGTTCAGCGGGCTTTCCAGAACCCAATTACCTGCCTACCGATTGTACGACAGTGGGCCAGAAGATCGGATCTTCACTAAAAAATCAATCATTCCCAAAGAGACGGAAGAAAAGCTGACGACGTTAGTCCAACGTGAACGTGTTTCAGTTAAATCAGTATTCTTTGCCGCCCATTGTTTAACTGTGGCTAAAATTACAGCTCAGGATGAAATTGCAACCGGATTAGTCACTCATGGCAGACCGGATGCACAGAATTCAGAGCAAATACTGGGTTTGTTTCTCAATACATTACCTGTCCGTTTTTCTGCGCAGAATAAAACATGGAAAGAGTGTATCCATGCTGTATTTAGCGCTGAACAGCGTCATGCCCCATATCGTAAATATCCGCTTAATGCTATCCGGCAAGTGGCCGGAGAAGGCGCTGAAATAAGTTCCGCGTTTAATTACATACATTTTCACGTATTAAAGGACGTTTTTGACACTCCTGATTTATCTCTCACTGCATTTGATCCGTGGGAAGAGACGAATTTTGAATTACTGCTCAATGTCATGACCGATTTCAGTACTGGCCAACATTATCTGCGATGTGATTTTGATGGCAGGGTGTTCTCACAGATTCAGGCTGATACATATATGGATATCTATATGTCCATATTGAACAGAATGGTCAGCCATCATGATCAACCGGCAACGCTGAGCCAGCCGCTTACACAAAGCAATAAAGAAATATCTTCTCAGGAATTTATCTCTGTGCTGGCGATGATGGCCAAAAATGTATGGGAACAGCCGGATGCAATTGCAATCCGTTATTATGATCTGCAATGGAGCTATAGAAAACTCTGGTCGGAATCCGGGAAAATTGCTTCCGTGTTGATTGCGGGTGGCATTGTACAAAATACACCTGTTGCGATTGCGCTTGAACGCTCTCCGATACTGGTTGCATCACTGCTTGGTGTTATGAGAGCAGGCGGAGTTTGTCTTCCGTTGGATTTAAGCTATCCGGCTCAGCGTATTGAAGCCATGATGGAACAAGCTCAGCCAGCACTTGCCATTGTTGATGATAAATCCAGTCAGTTATTTAACGTGGCGGAAATTCCAACCGTAAGGGCTGATACGCTGATACACAGAGATGAGCTTTTATCAGATACAGAGGAACCAGAAACAGACATAGCGCCTGAGCAACTGGCTTATTTACTGTTTACCTCCGGTTCAACGGGAAAACCTAAAGGCGTGGCAATGCCGCACCGTAGCCTGTCAAATATGGTTATCTGGCAGAATGAAACCCATCCCGGTAAAAATATTTGTTCTACCTTACAGTATGCGCCACTGAGTTTTGACGTTTCATTTCAGGAAATTTTCTCTACGTTGGCTGCTGGTGGCGAGCTACATCTTATCAGTGAAGATGAGCGACGCGATCCTTTGCAACTACTGCGTACTCTTGATAATTACCGGACAGAAAGAATTTATCTGCCTTATGTTGCGCTTCAGCAATTAGCTGAAACCGCCGTTGCACTGGAAACCTACCCGAAAAACCTGAAAGTTGTTATTTCATCAGGTGAACAACTTCGGGTGACGGATGATATTCGTTTGCTTATCGGTCAGATTAATAACGGTATTCTTGAGAACCAGTACGGCCCGACGGAAACCCATGTTATCACGGCATTTACCATGCAGGGTGATCCGGCCGCTTTTCCGGCACTTCCTCCCATTGGTAAAAGTATCAACAACGCAGATATCATCTTACTTAATAGCCAGTTAGAAGAGGTCGCCACTGGTGAACAGGGGGAGATTTATGCCCGTGGTTTACCTGTCGCACAGGGTTATTACCGCCAGCCAGAATTAACCGCAGAACGATTTATTACCCTTAAAGGCAGCGGAGAGACACTGTATCGAACCGGTGATTTAGGCGTAAAACTCAAGGATGGCAATATCCTCAGCTTAGGACGAAAAGATACTCAAGTGAAAGTACGTGGGTATCGTGTAGAACTGGCAGAAATAGAATTAGCGATATCGAGTACGCCCGGTGCTGACAAGGTTCTGCAAGACGTCGCTGTTGTCGTTCAGCAAATTGGGGAAAATGATAGCCTGCTGGTGGCATTTTTGATCGGAGAAAAGAATGAAGCATTAATTGGGCGTATACAGCAACATGTGTCCGAAAAATTGCCTAAATACATGGTGCCTTCGCGAATAGAGTGGCTGAGTACTCTGCCCAAAACGTTAAGTGGTAAGCGTGATGATGCAGCATTACGCAGTATGAAGATCATGCAATGCCATAACAACGCAGGAGATATTGCGCCACGAGACAATTATGAACAGGTTCTGTGTGATTTGGCCGCTGATTTGCTGAAAATTCCTGCTGTATCTGTTCACCAGAATCTGTTTGATATCGGTGCTACTTCATTAACTGCCATGAGAATGGTGGTCTTGATTGAAAAGCATTTCAGCACCAACGTGCCTTTGTCTCTTTTTATCAGTTACCCGACGGTTGCTCAGTTAGCTGCACATATCAGGGAAGAGGGAGGGTATCCCAAATTTAGTCCGCTTGTCCCCATGCGAACGACAGGACATAAACAGCCACTGTTTTTTGTCCATCCTATGGGGGGAAATGTGTTGTCCTATTTGCGGTTAGTGAAGTATTTCCCTGACGACCAGCCTTTCTATGCATTACAGGCGCATGGCGTAGACGCAGGATCTATGCCGCTGAACAGCATACAGGAACAGGCTGCAAATTATCTGGAAGCTATACGTGAAATACAGCCACATGGCCCATATTCAATCGGAGGTTGGTCTTATGGCGGATTTGTCGCATTCGAAATGGCCAGACAATTGAAGGAGCAGGGTGAAGATGTGACAGACCTTTTCATTTTAGACACGGTTGCTGTTAACGCATCGTCTCAGACAACAATAAATGAAGGTGCTTTGCTGCGATGGTTCTTTTGGGAATTATTGTGGTTGAATGAAGGTGCCACACTTCCGGAACAGACGTTACCGGAGCAGATTACTTCTTTGCAGGAACAATTCGAATATATCACCGAGCATGCTATCGCAACAGGTGCAATTCCTCAGGGCAGTTCCCGTGCAGTCATACAGCGGTTATTCGATGTGTATAAAGCTAACTGGAAAGCGGCTACAGACCATGTTGCTTATAAAGCTAATATCAATATGACTTTATTACATGCAACACGGCCGTTACCTGTCATTCTGCGCTCTATGCATGATGCGGTACGAAGTGAGTATCGTGATCCGAAAAATGGCTGGGAGAGCAAAACAAGCGGTTATATCAATGTCATTGATGTGCCCGGGGATCATCTGGAAATCATGGAAGAACCTTATGTACAGGAAGTGGCAAAGGTCATTCTTCAGGAAATGGAAAAATCGTCTACAAAACAAGTCATATCGGATTCGGAGAAAATATGTCCCGTCCATTGAAAGTTATTATAGCTGGTGCAGGTATTGGCGGATTAACGACGGCGGTTGTTTTACAGCGGCTTGGTTATGAGGTTGAAGTTTACGAACAGGCAACGACTTTACGAACGGCAGGTTCTGGCCTTTCTGTGATAACTAATGCTGTTGCGGCGTTATCCTCTATTGGGGTTAATTTGAAACTGGAAAACTTTGGTGCTCCGGTTAAGAATTTCGAAATCAGGAACGTTAAGGATCAGCTTATACGCAGAATGCCTGTACCTGAAATCTCGTCTTCCAATGGATTTGATAGTGTCTGTTTATCACGTAAGGCACTACAGGAAGCCCTGTTACAGCAATTAGATCAGAGCATTATCCATGTCGATGCGAAAGTAGATGAAATTATCGAAAGTGATAATGCTGTTACTGTCCGTTTTGCTGACGGCAGAGAAACACAGGGTGATCTGTTGATTGGTGCTGATGGTATTCATTCTGTTGTCCGGGAATATCTACAGGGGAATCAGCCACTCCGCGCTTCTGATTATATCTGCTGGCTGGCAATTACCCGCTATCAGCATCCGCAAATTACCCCCGGCTACGTTGTCCATTATTTGGGGCAGGGAAAACGAGTCGGTTTAATCGATATAGGCGGAGGGGAAGTCTATTGGTGGGGAACTGCAAACATGAGCAACGAGCAGGCCTGTCACTGGCAAGGGAGTAATCAGGATGTTCTGGCCTATTTTGAGGGTTGGCCAACAATTGTTTCCGACATTATTTCACAAACGCCATCGGAAGATATTATCTCCGTATCTGCGCAGGACAGGCCTTTTTCCCCGCTTTGGGGAAAAGGAAGAATTACTCTTTTAGGTGATGCCGCTCATCCTATGCTTACGACACTGGGCCAAGGTGCCGGGATGGCGATTGAAGATGCTGCTGTTTTGGGGCATATGTTGAAGCAGCAGCCTGATCCAATTGCCGCTCTGCGCCAATACGAGAAAGTTCGTATCCCAAGAGCTGAATTATTTGTTAATGAATCAAAGATACAAAGTGACCTTGGACAGGAAGATGGTATTTTTGATTGTCAGCAGAGGGAGTTAACTTTACAGTCTTTACCAGAGACAGCGCTCAGACAAGACTTTGAAAGATTCTTACACTTTCCGGTGGGAGATCTTACTCTCCAGACCCTATAACGACTCTTTTGGTTAAAGCGTTTTTGTCGTAAAAATCTGCAATGGGCTGTGTTTAAAGTAAAAATACAGCCCGTTATTATTCAACAATGATTACTCTGTGCTCGTAGCGCAATTCCCGTCGATATGTTCACCTGAAAAAGCGCGTTTAACAAAAATGGTAGAGTCGGGCAAAGAACCTTTCATTGTGGCCGAATGGCTCAAATCGGGATAGAGATGCCACTCAATATGGCTGCCTCGTTTGCACGCAGCAGTAACAAGCTGAACTTGACCGGCTTTTGGTGAGTCTACATCCTGCCCACCTGTTCCCCAGAAAATAGGAATGTCGGTTTTTATGGCGGGGTAATATCTAATGTCCATGATAGCTTGTATAAGCGGTGATGGATCTTTCTTAAAGCTATTTGCGCCGGTTAGGTTATCTGAAAATATTTGTTTTTCTATATCACGCAGACAGTGAGTTTGTGAAAGGCGAAAAGCCGGGATTGCTTTGTCACTCAGATAATCCTCTGGCGATAATGATGGTTCGACTAACGATACGGTATTTATTGCTAACAGAAGGTAAGCAAGCGTATGTCTGACAATATCATCTCGTTTTACTATTTTCTTGATAGCGTCAGGCACACTGGTTCCCGTTGTTACAGCACCGACAATATCGAGATCAGGTGAGTAGCTTTTTGCGTATAAGGTAGCGGCAAACGTTGCTCCTCCGCCTTGCGATTGCCCAATGAGTATTGTTTTCTTTGATAGATGAAAATGGCCTTGCTGAACTGCGCGGATACTATCAAGCAGGCTATAAGCTGTAGCCCGATAGTCAGAATATGGGTGTAATCCCGGGGTTCCCAATCCTTGATAGTCTGTAGCAACAATGGCATATCCTTGTTTGAGCCAGTAGTTGAGGTAGCCAATATCACGTTTACTTCGGCCTGCAAACGATGGAGCACAAATATTCGCGATACCGACGGTGCCATGTGCCCAGGCTAATAATGGCCATCCCCCTTTTGGTGGTGTTCCTTTCGGTAAAAATAGCGCGCCAGAAACCGTAATTGGAGAGTGATTATCGATACCGTCGGTCGAACTATAGAGAATACGAATGTTTTGATCGGCATTCGACAGGCTTTGTACAGAGTCTAATGGTTCGACGCGAAGTAATTGACCGGCTTGTTCTGGTGTTTTCCCTGACCAATTATAAAATGTGGGTAGATTATGCTCTCCGATGCTTATTGGAGCCCCGGCAAAAGCAAGCACAGGATTGATTGTTAATACAAAAAATAAAATATTAATCAATCTGTTATTCCATGATGATATCGCTGTCATGATTTTTCGCCCTGATTTCTTCAAATATCACTCACCTTAGCAAACTTCACTTATCTGTAGATGAAATGCTTATTTGTTTAATTACGTATCTGTGGATGGCGACTCAGGCGTTTTTTCATTAACCTGAAATACCTTACATATGAAGTGCAAGGTATTTCAGGTTTGTTAAGGGGAGTTTTAGATATCCTGAAGTCGGAGTAAGGCGTCAATATCACCTGAAACAATCAGAGATAGGTGGCGAGTTATTGTTTCTACCGGCCAGTCCCACCATGCTAATTTCTCCAGTTTGACTATGACATCAGGGGGAAAACGGGTTTTTATGATTCTGGCCGGATTACCGCCAACTATGGTATATGCTGGCACATCGGTAGTGACAACAGCACGGGATGAAATAATTGCACCATTGCCTATTTTTACACCAGGCATAATTAATGCATCATAACCTATCCAAACATCGTTTCCGATCATGGTATCTCCCTTAATGGGAAGTTATTTAAGGGAAGGCGTAACTTTTTCCCATCCATGACCAAAGATCTGGAAAGGGTAAGTTGAAATACCAGATAGCTTATGGTTTGCACCATTCATGATAAATTGCACTCTTTTTGCTAAAGCGCAAAATTTACCAATTATCAGTTTGTCTCCAATAAACGGGAAATGGTATAGGACATTACGTTCAAAATTTTCAGCATCTTCCGGGTCATCGTAATAAGTGTAATCTCCAATAATAATGTTCGGATTTTTCACCGTATTTTTGATATAGCAAACTTGAGGAAAACCCTTCATTGGGTGCTTGTCGTAGGGAGCAGGGCCATTCATATGAACTCCTTTTCTCTCTCATATTGTTAGAATATTAACTGATAAACTCAATATCGTTTAAGTCACTATTTTGGATTGGAGACTTTCCATCAAAGAATTGAATAAGAATATCAGTCAGCACATCAGGCCGTTCTATCATTACAAGATGGTCTGATTTTTTTATTGTCGTAAATATAGAGTTAGGGAAAATAGAGGCACAACGTTTAGTAATTTCTGGTGGAGTGATGATATCGTATTCACCCGTTATGAATAAAGTGGCTTTGTTAAAGCCGTTTGCTTTCTCATATTCTCGTTGGTTTAAAAGGCGTTTTTGGAGATACTTATATCTTTCTGCATGATGGCGTGTTGATTCCAGTAATGTTTTCTTAACAAGTTTATATGTTGTTTCTCTGCCTAGTATGTCGACATCCGGATCAAGGCAAAGAATACTTGCAATGGTATTTTCTGTAAATTCTTCATAATTCCCTTCGGTCAGTGCCTTTAATGCTGTATCCAGTTTATCTTGAATATGAAGTGGCTGGGTGAGTGCAGTGCCTATAAATGCTGTTTTATTCACTCTTTCAGGCCATTTGTACGTAAACTCAAGTGCTGTCGCTCCGCCGTATGAAATACCGATGAGATTTATTGTTTGTAAAGACAAGGTATCTAAAAGGTGTCGTGTGCATTCAGCCAGAAACTCAAAATTTTGATTTGGGGGAATATCGTCAGCAGAACCCGTACCGGGCAGGTCGACAAAGATGAGAGGACTGTCTTCTTTGAGGAGGTATTCAAGGTGAGGTAAGGAGTACATATCCTGAAAACCACCAACGATAATAAATATGGGGACTACTTGGGGGTCACTGATGTCACCAATAACCCGAAAAGCATATTTTACTCCGTTCCATGTGATTTCCTTTCTGTCATGAGGCGGAATGCGAAAACTGGAATCAATAAAAGCAGCGAGTGATTGAACATTTCTGAATCGTAGAACATCGCTCCAGTCTATTTTCTTTCCTAGCTTATCCTCAATAAAGATTTGTATTTCAACTAAAGAAATAGAATCTGCGCCAAGGCTGAAAAAATCATCATAAATATCCATTGATTCAACAAGTAGCACTTCACGACATATTTCCAGTACATCATGTTCAGTCTTATTTAGCTTGGTTTTTTGCAATGACTCAGTCATATCTTCCTCCTATTGTCATCTAACCAATATTATATCCTAATTTTCATTCTGTGAAATATAGTCATTAAAATGTAGAAACTAAAAAAAATAAATCATTTTTTAATAGTATCCACTGAAACTAATGTTAGAATTTTTTATTTTATTAAAAATATCAATCTAAATAGCATTTAGTTGATATTGCCTCTATTGATTTTATTGTTCTTTTTGAGAAGAAAGATAGAAATAACTATATGTTTAATTGTCTAATCTGGCATTCTTTTATCTATATACGGTAAACTTATTCATTATTTTTATATGAGAATAAAAAAGAGAGAGCTTCATGGAAAATTCCTTCCAGAAAGCACGCTGGTTAGTAGGTAAAAGAACGAATCGTTGATAGTACGGACAAGTTATCATCGTAGTAAGAATTTGAAATTTGTAACAGGACAGTTGCATTTTCAGAAGAAAGAGATACTGCACGTGATAGAGATATTGATGCTATCTGGTGTCAGCAACACCATCAGCTACAAATCCATTGTGTATATATTTGGGAGAAAAACGAGTGACAGATAATAGTCCAAAGAAAAATTTTATAATCAGAAATATAAATGAAATTGAGCTGGATAATTTTGAACGTTCTCCATTGTATGCATCTCATGGTGGCTCTCTCACAGAGGGGACTCAGGCTTCTAAACTAGGCGCTTCTATTGACTGCGTTCCTCCCGGAAAACGCGCAGTACCATATCATTTCCATTATTCACAAGAAGAAATGTTCATTGTTATCAACGGATCTGGAACACTTCGTATTGCTGGTGACATGATACCGATAAAAGAAGGAGATGTTATCTGCATTCCTCCGGGAGATAAGTATCCCCATCAGATTATTAATACATCCAATGAAATGCTGCGTTATGTTTCCATCAGTACAATGGAAAGTCCTGAAATCTGCGAATACCCCGATTCAAATAAATACTTAGCTAAAGCAAAATCTGATGTAAATGGGATGAAACAATTCCGTGCCATGAATTTTATGGGCGAGGGTGTTGATTATTGGGAGAATGAGCCATAAAAAATCTGTAGTAGTAAGGTGATATACAATGAATTATCGCCATGGAGACTCGATTCCCCATGGCGAAGATTAACTCCATGATGCTTATCTAATAGCTAACCTGCAAATGGTGTTGCGGCTGGCCCTGAAACACCTGGTTGGCAAATAAACAGTCCTCCTGCTCCGGGGGCTGTGGCAGAATGTTCCACAACTTCCTGAGAAAGACCATACAAATTATTAGTGATATCCGGTAATTTTCGGCCTGCACTAGTGATAAACAGGTTGTCACCGTGAACGCCACCAAATGTACAACTTGTGACCGCCGGTGTGGATACTCTGACTTTCGCTATTAACTCCCCTGCAGGAGAGTAACGGTGTATTTCTCCGCTGCCCATTAAAGCAAGCCAGACATGCCCTTCATGATCAACAACTAAACCGTTTGGTATTCCTTCACCTTTAGCGAATGCTTTAAAGCAACGCCGGTTGTGAAGTGTGCCCTCAGTGGCATCAAAATCGAAGATATCCACGGCCAGCGTGTGTGAATCAACATAATAAAAAGACGTTGTGCCATCAGGACTCCAATCCAGTCCATTAGAGAGAGTCACATGGCTCAGTATGGTCGTGATTGTTCCATCAGGATCGATCCGGTAGAGTGCTCCTTGGCCTTCAATAACCTCACCGGTAGAAGTGAGAATATCATTACCGAGTGTGCCAACCCACAACCTGCCTTTAGCGTCACATTTCACATCGTTCGCCCGTACTTTTTTGGGGTCTGCGTCGAGTTGAGCAAATTGTGTGATGTGACCGTCACCATCCAGCGCTAAAATATCAATACCCGCGACAACAATGATGCCACCATTTTTACGGGGAACAGCACCACCAATATGACGGTTTAATGTCCAGCGCCTGCCGATATGCCAGTCTATATTGTTATTCGATTGGGCTTCCTGCACGATACCAAGCGCATTATCACACCAGAGAAGGCGATTTCCTCTGGCATCCCACAAAGGTCCTTCTCCTATTGTGTTTTTGACATCAATGGCCAATGTTGCTTTTATATGAGTGTTCATGTTCATTTGTAACTTTCACCCAATCGTTTATTTATCACCTAACTTACGGTCAAGTTCATTACGTAAGATCGCCTGAAATGTTGCTAAATTTTTTGGCCCCATCAGGTCGTAATGGTCACCTGCTACCGGGATATAATTATTTGTCTGACGGGAAAAAGCATCCCAGCATTTGAGGTGAGTAAACCACTCCTCTTTTGATCCGCGAGGTGGATCGGCATAAAAGACACTAATTGATTCAACATTACCAGTTGGTACATATGAACGCCCAATATTCAATAATGATTGGGTTAATGTTGCCCATGCTTTGAATTTCTCTAAATTTAAATCCAGTTCTTGCAGACGTTCAGATGACACATCTTTCAGTAGATATTCACAAGCTTCTTGGTTCCCTGCGGCTGCACGGATCTTGGCTGCTAATCCATCTTTTTCCTCTTTGTCAACTAAGGAGAGGAAAAAGGCTAATGTGGTGGCGATATCGGCTTCGTCAACTGCGGCCATCTGATGCATAAGCAATGGAGCCATATCAATACTACCAACAAAAGCCACACGCTCACCTTGTGACTCAAGGCGCTTGGCAATTTCGAAAGCCACAGGGCTACCATAGGAATATCCTGCGATTGCATACGGACCATGTGGCTGACGTGAGCGGATCCCTTCAAGGTACACGTTGACCAACTCTTCGAATGATGTGAAGTGCTCTTCACCTTCTTCAAGACCGCGGGCGCGCAATGCGTAGAAAGGACGATCATTGATAAAATATTTTGCAAGATTGACAAAAACCAGTATCTCACCAATTCCGGGATGGATGCAGAAAACTGGTGTTTTATTACCTGTGGCTTGTAGGGTAACCACAGGATCATAGATACCACTATCGTGGGAAGCTAGACGAGCCGCTAGTGTTCGTACTGTTGGATTCTGAATAAGAGTGACGATAGGGACATCTTTAATGTTGAACTGTTGTTGAACAGCTTGTTTAAGTCTGACGATATCGAGGGAAGTACCTCCCACATCAAAAAAGTTTTCTGTTGCGCTTATCTGGTCGGTTTCAATACTAAACAGTTCAGCATAGATATTGGCAATTATCTCTTCTGTTTCACCTGCTGGTGGAATATAGCCGCCCGTATGCTTATCACTCACCTCTTTGATATAACGAACTTCATCGGCAAATATGCCCGATTCCAGACGCTTGCGCATAATTGCACGTTGTATTTTACCCAGACTGGTTTTCTGAAAAGCTTCTTGTGGTAGAGGCAAAATTAGTGTGGGACGGAAGCCCCAAAGCAGGATAGTGGTATTGCGGATAGCAGTGAGCAAGTGATACAGCTTGTTATCGTCGGAATGTGGGAATGAGGCGGAAAAAGCAACAACAAGCTGTTCGGTATCACTGCCCACAGACCGTATCGGGAATGCCGCAACAAATGATTTTTCAATGCCTGAGAGCTGCTCGAGTGTAGTTTCAAGTTCATGACTGAAATAGTTCACTCCACTCACAATAATACTGTCTTTATTTCTTCCGACTAGATTCAGTCGCCCATTTTCGATCAAGGCAAGATCACCTGTTCGGAACCAGCCATCTTCAGTGAACGCTTCCCGAGTTGCCTCTTCATTATTATAGTACCGGGTGAAGATCATCGGGCCGTACAACTGTAGTTCTCCTACTTCATCGGCTTGTGACAGAGGACCATCTTCATTAGCAACACGCATTTGCAAGCCGAGAATAGGAAAACCAAGTGAACCAAATTCTTTATTGGCATCAATATCAGGGAATTCGCATGAATAGATGGAGCCTGCACAAGTTTCTGTCATGCCAAACCCGGGCCAGATGACATTGTTTGCCAGTCCGTAAGGGGCAAGGAGATGATGGAAATTTCTTCCTGTTTCAACAACAGTAGCTTCTCCGCCTGAAATGATTTGCCGCAAGCAGGAGAGATCGAACGGTTTGTTTTCAAGCTCTAGAGCAACTGTTCGTCCTGATTTCAATGCAGCATTAATTTGGCCTAAAAGGAAATTAGGTGTGAAGGTCATAGCGACTCTATAATCGCTGATAAGGCGCAGGAACAATAGAGGTTCAGCAAGAATGGTCTCGGGTGGGACATGGAGCTGTTCAGCTCCAACAGATAAAGGTAATAGGTGGGCTTCTGAAAAAGCGGCTACATGATCGAAAGAAATCCAGTTGAGCGTGATATCTTCTGCCGTCAGGCGTTGACGCTCATTTTTCCCTTTCATTGCCGACAGTAGATTCCCATGTGTTAGCACTACGGCTTTTGAATTACCAGTTGATCCTGAAGTCAGCATAAATATGGCAGGATCATCAATACTCGCTTGATGAATACTATCATCCGGCATTGCCGTGCGTAATTTATTCACATCGATAGCATCAGAGAGCCCAACCAGTTCCCTCTGCAGTGATTTGGTGGAAATCAGCAGTGGGTTTCCGAGTAGAGAGCTAACATGATTAAGATGTTTTTCCCAACGTTCAGGGTCATTACGAATAGGAATAACAGGGCAAGGAACATATCCCCCAAGAATACAAGCCCATATGGCGGAAACGAAATCGTAGGCATGCTCGAGGATCAGAATGACATGAACATCAGGTTTGGGCGCATGAGCACGCAATCCTCCCAGTACCCGCTGTGCTTCTTTTATCAAATCGGGGTACGTAACCCATGTACTCTCGTTGGCTTTATCACCGGAAATAAAGCGGAGGCCGGAATGAGGATACTGTTGTACCGCTTGTAATAAGAGATCACTGATGGTTGTTACTGTGGGTTCAATATTTTCATTCGGTTTTTTATAAATTTTATTTTCAGGCATGTTTGATATTCCATATAAAAAGTAGCGGTAGGTTATTTATGTCTTTCATCTTCCAAGTTTCGGCTCTATTGGCGGTGTTTACTTAACAAAATGAATTATGTTCTTTGTTATCGTTGTGCTGTGATATTAAAATATATTGGTATGTTTTAATATTTGTTCTATGACAAAAAATAACAGGCGAAGTTATGCGAAGGAAATTTAACCCGAAAATATTGAGTCGGTAAAGTTCTCACCCAGCATATAGAGCGACATAATCTTACGCTACGTTCATATCAAACAATTAGCAAGAGGAACGATTTGTTATTCCAGTTCGATATAAAATAATGAAAAACTGATTGATACCCATATTAAAAAACATCATTATAATTTTTTTAATCATTAAAGTTTTTTAATCATGATTATTTTATCTTTAAGGGAAACGGCACTGACTATTGAATTAAATTTGACAGATACTTTTATTGATCCGCTCGCCGACTCTACATATTGGAAATATACGGCTGCCTGATAAATGTATTTCTTGATAACCTAATTTTTAACTTTGGGAAAACGCATGAGCTGGTATTGTCAGAATCAATTTGAAGTTCGTCTGGAATGGGGATTACACGCTGCTGAAAATCTGGCGCAATATGTTGATTGTGTGGTTGTTGTTGATGTTATGTCGTTTTCAACCTGTGTCAGTATAGCAAGCGACAATAATGCTTATGTTTATCCTTACTCGTGGAAAGACGAGACAGCTATTCAGTATGCAAGAAATTTAGGGGCACTTTCTGCCAGCTACAACAGAAAATGTGCTGACAGTCAATTCAGCCTTTCACCAGCTTCTCTTCAGGCAATTCCTGAAGGTACTAAACTGGTTCTACCATCACCTAATGGCTCATCAATTTCATTCAAAGCAAAAGATTATGGTGTTACGGTTTTTAGTGGTTGCTTTAGGAACATAACTGCGTGTGCAAGAGCTTGTGAGGATTTTAAACGCATTCTCGTTATCCCAAGCGGAGAGCGTTGGCCTGATGGGAGTATCCGTTTTTCTATTGAAGACTATGTTGCTGCTGGTGGAATTATTGCGTTTCTTGGCGATCGTAAATTATCCCCTGAAGCATACGCAGCCGTTGCTGTCTATGAGCAACAACGGCTGCATGGTTTATCATCACTTTATAACTGTTCATCTGCACTTGAGCTGAAAGAAAGAGGGTTTGAAGCTGATGTTAATCTATGCCTTGAAATTGATGTGAGTGTAAATGCTAATCGTCTTAATGATAATTTTTATATGGCGGTATAAGTAATAGCAAATGCCATAATTTAATTCCATAACAGAAGATGTATGTGGTTTTTATTCATTAATTTTTCTATCAAAATAAGGAGAGAATCGAGCCTTTATGGGCATTCGCTCCTTAATTCTTGCCATATTAACGCTGATATCTTCCTCAGTTACCTGATAATCGTTCCATAAATTGTGATAAACACTGACACTCTCTGGCCATCTGTTTATTACGGAAAAACCTCGATTCAAACATTCCTGATGTATAGCTTCATATCTTTTCTTCAAAAAGAACAGCTTATCTCTGAAAAAAATCACATGTCCTTTTCCTAGCAGGTATTTTTCCGATGTACTCAAGGTCACATTACCTTTCCTCCTAACTATCTCATTGGGAATTCTGGTTAATTCTCTATGTTCGGCAAGTAAGTGTTGATCACACAATTCACTTGGCTGGATAAGATTTATTCTGGTCATAATTTTTAATCACAAAATCGATAAATGTTATTTTTAAATTAGATAGGGTTGAGGAGGTAAAAGCTTTCTATAGCCGTAGGCCTTAATCGCCTTACTATGTCACCGAGAGAGCATCTTTAAAAGACTTGGTCATGATGCAGAAATGTGGATTTTTGAAGCAGATCTCAAAAATTGCTCATAAGGCATAGAAGGGGACTGTTACCGGAAACCGACGAGTAAATATTGACATTTCGTTTGCCACCGAAGCATCGCAATACCTTCCCTTATATTATTTTCCCATGCCTTTTGTGGCTATTAATCTGAAAAAGGAAAATATTCGTATGTATGATATTCATGTTGTTCTCAGTAATACTCCCGGCGCTCTTGCTTTTCTCGGTTCTTTACTTGGTAAAAATGGCGTTAGCCTGGAAGGTGGTGGAGTTTTTACGATTGACAATGAAAGCCACGCCCATTTTTTAGTTGAAGATGGAGAGCTGGCCCGTCAGGTTCTGATGGCTGCTGGTTTAGATGTACGCGATGTAGTTAAGCCTTTAATCAGAAAACTAAATCAGGAACGGTCAGGTGAACTGGGTGAAGTAGCTGATGCTATTGCACGAGCTGGTATCAATATAATTGCTCAATACAGCGACCACAATAACCGCTTAATCCTTCTTACTGAGAATAACGAACTTGCTGCAAATGCCACCATTAAATGGGATGTACCCTAGGAATGAAAAATAAAAGCCATTAAGCCATATAAATGAATAAACCGACTAAACTGTAAAGCATTCAATTCATCGTGGATTTGGTTGAATAAAAAGGCTTTATCATTCCGAAAAATTTTACAAAGTGGAGTATATGATGGCTGAACAGCAGCTTGAATTTGATGAAGTGATTGAAACGCTGCCATTGCACAGTTGGTCGGAAAACGTATCTCATCCAGTACAGCAGAATGCGCTTACTTCTCTGGAACTGGGTAAGGTTCTCTATCTGCCAGAACTGAGTTTCTCTTTGATGCCAGAAGAACAGAAGTTACTCAGAGAAGACGCGGTAAAAGCAGGGCGTAAGAATATCAGCTACCGCCCGGATGAACATAAAATAGCAGGAGTAGCGGTGCAGTCTGATGAACAACTGGTGCATGTGCTGATGCAACGTTATTATGAACACTGTCAACAATTGATTGAACATCTGTTGCCAATATATACGAAAGTACTGCATACACCCGTCAATTCGCTGCGAGTTCATCCGGTAACTACATGGAAAAAAGGTAACTCCTGGCGTAAAGATGATAGCCGGTTACATGTAGATGCATTTCCTTCCAGACCGATTCAGGGGCAGCGTATTCTTCGCATATTCACTAACATTAACCCAGTCGGCGAACCTAGGGTATGGCGAGTTGGTGATAAATTCCCTCAGATAGCCGATCAATTTCTTCCTGCGACCCGTAGCTATTCCCGTATTAATAGCTGGCTACAGCACAAACTGGGGATAACCAAAAGCCGCCGTACCCATTATGATCATCTGATGCTTGGGCTGCATGATGCGATGAAAGCCAACCAGCAATATCAGCAGCAGGGGGCTCAGTTAGAAGTTCAATTTCCTGCTGGTAGTACCTGGATTTGCTACTCAGATCAGACCCCCCATGCGGCGATGTCAGGGCAATTTATGCTGGAGCAGACTTATCTATTGCCAATATCTAAAATGGCTTCGCCAGAAAATTCGCCACTAAAAGTGTTGGAAAATAAACTCGATAAAGCGCTGCTGTAAATAATTTGGCTGGGCTAAATATTGAGCGTTTTTTGTTAAAGTCCAGCCATTACTCATAATTAATACTCAATTTGCATATATGGAGTAAGGCATTATATTAAATTGGTGAGCTTAAATAGGGTGCCACCAATTTATAAAAAATGACACTATTATCCGAGCAATAACCAGTGATGAACTTGTCTAAGTATCGCATTTATCATATCAGGCTCTTTAATTGCTAACAGGATTGCAATGACAATTCCCACAATAATACCCGCTAAAAACCACATTATCTTGTATTTGCATTCTCCTTTTTGCTTATGTTGGCTGGCATGCCATTTGTTTCGGCCTCGGAATTCTTTAGGGTTGTAGTAGTAGTCTTTTTTAGCTGAATTTGTCATAGCGTTTTTAAACTTCTCCGTATTATTGTCCATGAACTGTTCAATTACATAATAAAATCGAATCAGACTAGCTGTAAATTTTTACTGCCCGATCATGATGTTTTTCTTTGTTAAGTGGAATTTATTTTCTATAAAAGCTGCGTCAGACATTAATGTATTTTTTGATAGTTTTGCAAATGTGCGTTGATTAAGTAAAAAGTTAGGGATTGAAAAGACGTAATGAATGAAGGGAAGGCTGAGGTTGTCTACTGACTGTTGATAAGTGCATATCTCATAAGGAGGAAATACCAGAGTTTACACAGGATTGCTTAAAAATATTTGGTTCAGATATGCCATAGTTCGTGAGTGGACTTGGATAAAATAAGGTCGGAAAATCCGACCTTACTATTACTCGTAATCTTATTGATCTGCTGCTGGGCCACAGCCGCCAATGATCTTGGAGATAGATACTGCCGGATGCAGCAAGTAATCATAGCTACAATTATTTTTTTTATTTTCCACACGACCAGTACATGCAGTCAATGTTGCCAAAACAGTCCCTACTAATACAATTTTAATTAATTTTTCCATAATGTTTAATAACACCTTGTCTTTTTTAGTTCCTATGAAAATTAAGCTAAATTAAATCATTAGCTTAATTAGATTATATTAAACCCATAATAATTTCAAGTATTATTGCAACTACAAAAGTAACACTATTTAGTTAATAGTGTTTTGATAGAACAGGGTAATGAGTTTTCGATATACAGATGATTTTACTATGCCGCTTAGTTCTTTTCCTCGTCATCTGATTTTTTGTAATTACATATCATAAAACCTCATCATAAATACGCCGTTATTCCATAATAAAGTTGATATTCGCTATATTTATTTAGAATTGTACAAAATTATAAGCTAAAATGAATTAATTGAATTAAATCTCTTACTTAAAGTAAATATCCAGTACACCCCATGTAAGGTGCATTTCTGGTTCAGTGACCGGTGTATCATAACTAAAAGGAAATAAGATATGCGTATTCGTTGTTCAGCGCGTTTACTGATCATTAGCCCGTCTAATCGAGTATTATTGTTTAATTTTGTACATAATGAAGGTGCATTAGCCGGTCGGTCATATTGGGCCACGCCAGGAGGAGGCGTTAAAAAAGGAGAATCTTTTGAACAAGCCGCGATTAGAGAACTGCGTGAAGAAACAGGTATCCGAAAAGATAACGTTGGACAATGTGTTGCTCAAAGAACATTTGAAATGATTCTCCCTAGTGGAGAGGCTGTTTTAGCAAAAGAACATTTTTATATCGTCAAGTTTGATAAAGAAGACATCAACACCACTGAGTGGATTGAAAATGAAAAATCAGTTATTAAACACCATCATTGGTGGGAAATTGACCAGCTTGCCAATACGGTGGAAATTATTTATCCAAATGATATAAAAGAAATATTTTTTACTGCGATAAAAAATAATATCTTCCAGTAGCCATGTAATGACTATTGAATCTTTTTTTCAAATATTCCCGCGTCGCTTCAAATTAGCTAAACGTAGATTCCGATTTTACAAATCGGAATTGATAACGAGGTTGCTGCATTTTCAGTACGCATTGTTTATGCAGGATTCACAGGCCAGCTTTAACTATGAGTGTTCAAGAGGTTTCTTTTGAGAGATATAAAGGATGCAGACTAAGCCCAGACCATCTGATTTTTCGTCTAGTGGTAAAGATTCGCATAATCTCGAACCGCGTTATGTTGAATTGCGGGCTGCCAAAATATCGCATGGCAGCCCAGTAATTTAGACATAACGTGGATTATGCGAATCCCACGCCGATCATACAGTTATAACCCCTAACTTTCGCTCTCTCTTGGTTACAAGAGAGGGGCTATGAAGATCATCTATTTCGATTACATCGCAGGTTTTGGCATCAATGCTCTTGTTGCCGATGAATGGGATTTTTACCCGTCTGTTGATGAATTGATGTATGAATGCACCTCCCTTTACGGCAATCAAATCGTGTTCGTCTCTACGGCGGCTACTTCTGGTAATTTCACTGGCTATCAGGAATCTTTAAAATGATGACTGATAGGAGCGTTATTATCGATTATCTGGCCTTTTCTGCGCCGCTTTCATGTATGAAAGATGTTCATACTTTTCAGGAAAAAGGGCATGAATGGCGTAAATATGAATTTTTGCCATCTTATCGACATTATCAACACAGCCAATTTACTGAATCAGTATTAGGCAGGGATTACGAAGCGTTACCTGATTCAGGTGAGGTGTTTTCTTCTTCGATTGAAGATATCAACCGTAAGGCTGAACGTTATAACAGAGAATTATTGTCCTGTTTACATTCACGCCTGAGACGTTTTATCGCTGCTGTATTTGGATTATTTGTTGGTCCTGCTCGCGGTGCAGGTGGTTTTGCTTATCAAGATTCAGCCATTCTTTATTCTGAAGATGGTGGATATGAGCATTTCGGCATGATCTACTGGGGTGGGAACAATGGCACTTTTTACGTTCAGATCGGCGGAAAGGGCTGTACACATGTTATGAGTGGCACAACACCGGAAAAAATCTATAAGTGGCTTAAACATTTAGATATAACATCATTAAAACGCTTGGATCTCGCCACTGATGATTACGACGGTGTGTTCACTTGCCATCATGCATTATCAGCCTATAAAGATGATGCTTTTTATGGTGGTATGGGTCCAAAGCCAAAATTAGGCAATGCTCATGAAATAGATGCAACAGGGTGCTATACCAAAGAAATAGTAACGGTAGGTTCTCGGCAATCTCGTGTTTATTGGCGCGTTTACAATAAAGCCCTTGAGCAAAAAGTTTCCGGCACTTGGTATCGTTCTGAGGCTGAATTAAAAGGCGTACCAATTGAGGTACTTTTAAATACACAAGGAACTTATACAGGGTTGTGCCCTTATGCAGCTTCCATTAATCCGACGAAGCCTGCACCAATTCCGATTCTTTTAGGTCGCAAGGCCATTGATGCTATTGAATCTAAAGTTAAATGGCTTAGGAAACAGGCTTCTTCTTCTATCGCAAAACTTATTCACTTTTTTGAAGGGGACACTCAAGCCGTTCTATCAATGATAGTACGTGATGATCACATTTCTGATTTAAACCTGAAATTAGATTTGCCCCCAATATATCAAACACTCATAAATGAGAAATTAGGAGTATCACAATGTCCGTTTTAGAAAAAATTCCATTTTATATAGAAGTTACTGCCGCTGATGTGAAAATAGAACAAAAGACACGTACTAATAAAAATACGGGCGAAATCACTCCCTATTATACACAGCGTGTTATTGCACATATGGGGCCACGCTCAATGTCAGAGACAGTTATCACATTGTCAGAGCCAAATCCGTTACCAGAGGGAAAATATCTAATTTCTGGTTCTAGTTTATATCCAGGTAAACCATTTGGCGATAATCCACCTCGCCTTGAGTTTAACCAGTGGAATGTTTCTTATGTTCCGATGGAAACAGTTAAGCATTTAATTAAATTATAAATTAATTTTCAGGAATAGTTGTTTTATGGATGACTATACCAAAATAACAACTAAATTTTGTCAGCCTCATATAAATATGATGGCTGATAATAGTAGTTGTAACGATGTGATTTTGAAATTACCGAAATCAGAATTTAATAAATTTCAATCTTCGATGGTTTCAAACAGTCCGCCTTTAGGTGAATTTAATATGAATATCTTAGGGGCTGGATTAGGGCTTGTCTTAGTCTTTTATGTATTAGGTTACGGATTAGGACGCATGATAAAAATGGTTAACTTATAGGTCTATTATGAAAATTAAAAATATTATTTCTAGGAGTTATTTAAAAGCGAGTGTTGTAGCTTCTGTGGCGTTGAGTTCTGCGGCATTTGCTAATGATGCTTCACAACCATCAGCAGGCTATCTTGATGTACTTTTGAAACAGATTGATGTTGCGCCGATAATTACGGGGGTTGTTGGTGTGGCGGCAATAGTTATGGGTATTTCTGTTACTATTATGGGTCTAAAAAAAGTATCAGCCATGATAAAATCGTTTTAATTAAAAAGCGTTTTAATGAGGGGCTTTACAGCCCCTTTTTAGAGGTGATTATGTGGGAATTAATGAGTTTTTTTACAGGGGTATTATGTGCATGGGCTGTAATACAGGGGTTTAATAGCTATTAATGACAGGTTATTTCCATGAATCCATATTCTTTGAAAAGGAAAATATTCATTTTTCCTTTGATGTTTATTGTATTATTTTTCCCTCTTTATCATTCTTACGCTAATCCGGCTGTGGCTATTGTTGCCCGTCCGATAATCACTCGTGTTTTCCAGTCTATTGTTACTCGCCGCGCAGGTATGGTAGCAGCGAATGATGCCGTCATGTTAAATACAGTGCGCTCAGGTACGATGCGTTATGTGGGACGTGTTGCGGCAAATGATTCTGTCTATAAACTAGCGAAAGTGAGTTCTTTACGTCATGCGAAAGATATTTCTTGGGTTTCTTTGGCTTTATCGTCAGGTGCAATAACATTACTTGATTTGAATGTTAATGGTAATGATAAGGTTAGTGTTTTTTTTGAACCGACAGCGGTTAAATTAAAGAATGGCCGTTATGCTATTAATGTAAATGGTAAAACAAAAATTGTCTCTTATAAACCATCTTTGAATAATCCTGTTATTTATACATATAGTTATAATATCGTTAATCCAATAGAAAAAGTAGATGTGTATGAGAATGATAAGTTAAGTAACGATTATAGATATTATTACAAATCTAATGATGGTGGTTTGTTTATGTCAAATGACTTACCAAAGTTAGCAGAACATCACGCATATCAAGACTTGGTTAAATATGACACTGGTAACAAAGTAACAAACGAAACCGTTGAAATAGATGATAAAAAATATGAATATTTAATTAGGAGAGTGGATATTGAAACAAAATACTTAAGACATTCTATCGGTGAGTTTTATGTTGAAGCAGAAGTTCGGGTTACAAGGAATATAACTGAATTCAAATATGATTTTGACGTGTTAACTGAATATTTCACTGGCACTGAAACAATTAAAATATTTAATAAGCCTGATTTAGAAAAAGATTATGATTATTATAAAGACACTAGCGTTTCATCTCCTTTGTTATTAATAAATCGAGAATATACTGAAAAAAAAGATGATGACACTCAGGTTGGTACGATTGCTGATTTAAATTTGAATTTATATAAAAATAAAACATTACCTTTACAGAACCTTGCGACATTATTTAACGGTTTGTTGTTGGAGGCTGCTTTACAGCAGGGTTATGACGGCGTTCCTTTCAGTCAGGAAAATCCGATAACTGAGACTGAGATTCAGACTGCACTGAATGAATTGGGTGTTGATAGGGTGACTTTTTCGGATTTGTTAGCGAAAGCAGGAGCAGGGAATGTTATTAAAGTTGATTTTGAAGAAAATCCAGCACCAAATCCAAAGCCTTCACCTAATCCAAAACCACGTCCTAAACCTGATGAAGAAACTGATCTTGATGCAGAAAACATTCAATACCCTGAATTAGATATGCCTACAGCAGAACAAATATTAGCGCCTTATAAGTTATTTTTTCCTTTTTTACAGGATTTTACTATGCCATCTCGCAGTGCTCAGTGTCCTGTTTGGGATATCAATATTCCTTATATGAATTTTCGTGGAAAAATAGATTCCCACTGCCCATTAATTGAGGAAAACAGAGGGGTGATTGAATCTATATTTTCATTGGTTTGGGCGTTTGTCGCATTGCGTAGGTTACTCAGTGCATAGGAGATAAAATGGGACGTTTACTCACAACATTATTTAGCGGGGCGTTTAGTTTCATATTTAAAGGCATTGTCGCAAAGTTTTTCCTGTTCTTTGCGTTATTTTATGTTACGACTGAATTTATCCCCATTGTCATTGACTGGTTTTTGCCTAAATCAACCAATTTAGCGGATCTTTTTGGCGCTTTGCCCGATGCCATTTGGTATTTCCTTAATTTATTGCAATTTCCGCTAGGTGTGCCTTTGGTGATTTCTGCGATGGTGACGCGGTTTATCATTCGCCGCTTACCCATCATTGGTTAAATAGGGAGTCAGGATGCCTATTACAGCTTATGTGGGTGTACCGCGTTCAGGTAAATCCTATGAAGTCGTTAAATCGGTGATTGTTCCGGCGATTGCGTCCGGTCGGCGCGTAGTTTCGAATATTTACGGGTTAAATGAAGAAAAAATCAAAGCCTATTGTTTGAAACAAAATAAAAAAATGTCTCCTGATAATTTAGGGAAATTGATTTATGTTGAAAATAATCAGTGCCTGAATGAGGATTTTTTACCTTCAATGGATAATTTGGACACATTTTGTCGGGCGGGGGATTTAGTTGTTATTGATGAAGTGTGGCGTGTCTGGGGTAGTGATAAAGATATTCCTAAAAATCATCGTTCATTTATTGCTGAACATGGTCATTTTGTTGATAAAGACACGGGAATTATGTCTGATTTAGTCGTGATTAACCAGACCATTAGTGACATTCCGCGTTTTATCAAAGGGCGTATAGAAACCACGTACCGGATGCAGAAGCATGTTGCATTGGGATTAAATAATCGTTATCGGGTTGATGTTTTTCAGGGCGCAAAGGTCACTAAGTCTAACCGGATGACTTATTATCAGGAAAAATACGATAAGGCTATTTTTGAGTTATATAAATCGGTCGAGGGTAATAACCCGAATCAGCAGAGAACGGATGCACGTCAGTCTATCTTTTCATCTAAAATGATTCGAATGCTTATTCTAACTGTCCCTGTTTTTATTCTGGCATCAGCTTATGTTGTTTATAACTATTTCAATCAATATTTGAATTCTGAAAGCAAGGTGGAAGAAGTTTCTACTCGTCAATCCACATCGACAACAGCAAAGACTGTTAGCTCAGTAATCAGTCCTGTAAAGCCAGTGATCTCTTTATCGGATAAATGGCGCATTACAGGTGAGTTAGTTAAAGATGGCAGGGCATATGTGATTCTGGCTGACAAGCAAGGTCGATTACGCCTTGAGCCTAGAAGCCAGTTCCAATACAGCGGACGACTTTTGCAGGGGGATATTGAAGGGCAGACCGTGAATTATTACTCTGGAGGAATACAATAATGAGAAAAGGGTTATGTTTAATTTTTTCCTTACTGGCCCTGTCTGCACAGGCTAAAAATGTGGATTTTAAGCTGGAAGCCGTACCATTACCCAAAGCGATTGGACTCATTTATGATGAAGTCTTACAAAAGCCTTATATGCTTGATCCGAATCTTGTCAGTGATACCAGCCTGATAAGTTTTCATGCCACCGATAAGCAGGATTTTAACCAATTTATTGTTCGTTATTTCCAGAACATGAATATTAACGTTCATGAGAAACACGGTGTCGTTTATCTCGTTAAGGTGAAACCGCCAGAACCGAAGGTGATTAAGCAAAGTTTCGTTTATAGCCCTGTCCATCGGGATGTTGAGTATTTACAGGGATTTCTAAAATCAGAAGGGGAAGTAGCTGCCAGCGGTGATAAATTGGTTTTCTATGGTTCTAGAGATGAAATTACACGGGTTCAGAGTGTGTTAAGTTCGGTAGATATGCCCTCTCGTGAGGTTGTGGTAACCGGTTATGTTTTTGAGGTTCAGGATATTGAAAAAGAGGGTAGCGGGATTAACCTGTTGGCTAAATTACTCTCAGGAAAATTAGGGATCAATATTGGTGTAAAACAAAACTATGAAAATTTCATTACGATTAATACGGGTAGCCTTGATGCAATGGTTGAGTTGTTCCGGCGTGATGAACGTTTTCATGTGGTGAGCAGTCCGACTTTGCGTGTGAAATCTGGTTCAAAAGGAAATTTTAGCGTGGGGTCTGATGTGCCTGTGTTATCGAATGTGACATATCAGGATGGACGGCCTGTACAGTCGATTGAATATCGTTCTAGTGGGGTGATTTTCGATATTCAACCCACGATTAAAAGTCAGGCGATTGATTTAAAAATACAGCAGCAATTATCCAACTTTGTCAAAACAGATACGGGTGTTAACCAGTCACCAACCCTAATTAAGCGTGACATTGTCACTGACGTTTCTGTTAAAAGCGGTGAAATTATTGTGCTGGGTGGTTTGGCTGAAAATAAGGTAGAAGAGGGTGAAACAGGATTCAGTTTCCTGCCGAAAGGCTTTTTAACGGGCAAGTCAAAAGCTAATACAAAGACTGATATTATCGTATTATTACAGGTAAAAGTTATTTGACGTTATCGAGCATTGAAAAGCCGCCCCCCGCAGCGTTGCGAGGAGGCAGGCTTTTCAGGCGCAGATAGCGTCATTTTGTTTTCGGTGAATAATTCATATCGGATCATTCGTAATGCCGTTTTATTACTCTTTTTAATTTCAATAGATTCGTTAAAAGATGCTTTCAATTCTTCAAAAAAATTCATGTGACACCGTATCAAAACTTTGTTGGTAAATGCCCGTAAGGGCATGTAAGGCGGCATGAGAAAGCCGATGGAGACACTGCTATTAATCCGCCGATACAAAAGGGGGATTGAATCAGGGAGCGCGAAAACCATCTCACTCTCTGCAAAGCCGTGAGCGTAGCGAACCACTAAACCATCAAAGAGTACGAAAGTGTGACCGTCGAATAGACGAAAGAAATGTTCAGCGGGTAAGAAAAAAATTGTCTCGTTTGATTACATAGTATTTGGTACAGAAATCCAAGAAATGGTTAGTGTGCAACCAATTTTATTTTCACCTTTGGATTTTTCAACTCTGTATCCAGAATAACGAATAAATTCTTCTATATATTCCTCGACACCAAATTCCAGGAGCGTTCTGAAATCATAATCTAATATATATTTACCATGTTTTGCCGCTTGATGTATAAGCGAATATATTTCATGGATATATTGAAATGATAACGCAGCTAATTTTGCTTGTTGCATTTGCTTTTGAGCTTTATCAGCTTCATATTTTGCATCTTTGGCTGAATAAAAATTATCAAAATTTTCAGGGCATATGTTTTTATTTATGTGGTTCAAAGTATTTCCTATGTATTATTAGTATACTAATAAACAACAAATATTGTTGTCTAATATGCGTACTGGTCATACCTGAAAAAGGCAGAATAATGGTTTACAATCAGTTGAGCTCACATGCTAAAAAACCGCTACAAAATAGAATGTTGTAGTGGTTTTTAAAAGTGAACTATCGTTTAACAGATTATTTATTTGTCAATTTATCTTTATGTTTTTCTTTTATCATTGCTGAATAATGATATTCAGCGGCATCAACAATTTTTGCCAAGCTCTGTCTTTCTATTCCATCACAACCATCTAAACCTTCACCTCCTGGCCTGTCAAATTTCACAAAGTCATATACTGTTTTTACTAAAAATCTTGCTATTTCGGCTCTTGCTACAGGGTTATCGTTACTTTCTTCTTGAAGCCATTTTTTTATAATCTCTTTTTTCATTTCTTATCCTTTTTACAGTTATAGCAGTTATGGTTTTTATCTCGGATGGTGAGCGTGGAAAAACCCCCGTGCTGTACTACGGGGGTAGTCTAAGGTTATCTCCGGGCTTTCCGGTGAACCTGAACAAAACCTAACGGTTTTTTAGTTAGGTAGTCTCTTTGCCTACAGGCGAACCGAAATCCACTTCTTCATGAATATTTTTATCATTCACATCCGCTAATAACGAATCAAGATCATATTCTTTATCTCTAACATGAGGAGTAGAATATTCACGGAGTAGGTTGCATAACTCATTGTTATTACTCTTATTACTATTCATTTCAGATCCTTTCTCAGAGTGAAAAAGTAGTCTATTCATGATCTTGAGATTAAATTCTAACTGTCTTTTTCCAAAATTAGGTGACCATGTTCATCAAGTGTGATCATGGACAGCATTTGTTCAATTGCGTAATGCACCAAATCAGCCTCACTGTAAATTTTTTGCCGTCCGCTCATGATATTTTTCTTTGTTAAGAGGAATGCCTTTTCCTGTAAATCGATAGATTCCGACTTCTTCAACCTGATGGTAGTTTTCAATGTAGATGCATGACTCATTAGCAGCCTCCGTTCACCATAATCTTTAATTCTATAAAATTTGTGTGCAAGTTGCCTACGACATGTTGACAGGAAACATGTGATATGTTTACTATCTATAGATAATGTTATTAGTGATTTGTATACAACGCCAATTGAGAGCGTTTTTAGGGAAAGAAAGATCGGGTACTCAGGGTCAAACCTCAGTACTTTTTTAAAAGCTTCATGGGTTCGCATAATCTATATTATGTTAAATTATATTTGTCGACATTCATTTAGTCATGACTGACGTCAGACTCCACTACCAATAATACAATTACCCTACCTCTTATTTTCTCTTAAAGAAGTTAATTAGATATCGGGTTCCATCATGAATGACATTTGCCAAGCAGAGAATATCGTGAACTAGCGCTGCATTATTTTGGTGGTGGGTAACGAGTTTCACCCCTCTCTTTTTTCTTCCACCTCAAAAACTCTGAGGTTGCCGAGCACAGCCTCTGAGATACGTAACGCTTCTTTTTTTATCCGTACAGTAAAGTAAGTAGAACAACATTTGTGAAATCAGGTGACTCGACAAGCACCGCCTCTAGTACACTGGAGCTAATGTATTTACTCTTCTGATTGTTCTATCTATGATTCCATATTAATTCATTCGCTTATGATTTATTTATCAATGGGGCTTTCATGATTCATATCATTCTTGCACCAACCAATCTTGGATTAAGTCCCTTATGGGAAGGACACATACCCGGGACATGGCGGGCTCCGCAAGTACTGATGGAACATGGATTAGCGAAAAAGCTGCGAACTAATACTATCAGTAAATTAATGCCTCCAGCATATTCGCTTGAAGCTCAAATTGGGACACGTATACGCAATGGTTATGGTATTCGTGACTTTAATTTACAGTTGGCGGAGGAAGTGGCTAAGATACAAGAGTGTGGCAATTTTCCACTAGTTATTGGTGGTGACTGCTCAATTCTATTAGGCGCATTGGCTGGTTCTCGTCGTACAGGGCCTATTTCTCTCATCCACATTGATGGACACAGTGATTATCGTCATCCAGACAACTACGATACAAATCAAATGTTAGGTGCAGTGGCAGGGATGGATTTGGCTTTGGCAACAGGTCGCGGTGAGGCGCTATTAACAGATTGGCCAGATATAGAAAGCCCATTAGTGCCAGAGCAGCAGGTACTCCAGTTAGGCGAACGCGAGAACCGTGATGCTGATTTCGCGTGGCCTGATATTAACCAAACAGCTATTTCACAGATTGATGTATTTACAGCAAATTCAATAGGTGAAAAAGGGATCCTCAACAAAATTGAGCAAATATTAGGTGCTCAACCAACATGGCGTTTTTGGGTACATTTAGATGTTGATGTGCTTGACCAAAGCATCATGCCAGCGGTTGATTCACCCGGGAGCCCGGGTATTGAACTAAGTTGGTTAAAAAATATCGGTGCACAATTAATTAATAATCCATTATGTTGTGGCATGACTGTTTCCGTTTTCGATCCTGATTTAGATCCAGATGGTTATTATGCAGAGCTGATTATTGAAACCCTAGAAGAAATGTTTTTGCGCTGTACATCCCCTTCCCTCTGAAAATTATATTTCAGGAACGGTTTTCTTATAGGATATCAAGTCTGTTTGATATCCTATAAGTAACATATAACCTTACTTACGAATAAAATTATCGACGATCAACCCAATCGCTTCTTCGCTACGCCCATGTAAAATAGCTTTTGCAGTATATAACCCCATTCCAACTACGCTATTTAATTCTACATTTGGTGGCATCACCAATTCATTTGGCGAAGTATGTACGTCTAGCACGGCTGGGCCATCATAATTTAGAAAACGAATAACGGATTCTTCTAAATTCTCAGGTGATTCAATTGATTCACCAAAGATCCCCAATGATGTCGCAAGTTTGCTAAAATCAGGGTTATCTAAGTTAGTATAGTTATTAAGAAGCCCTTCTACTTTCTGTTCCAGCTCTACGAAGTTAAGTGATTTATTATTAATTACCACTACTTTCACAGCGAGTTTTTCTTGTGTCATTGTCAGTAAATCACCCAATAACATCGCTAAACCACCATCGCCAGAAATAGAAATAATCTGACGTTCAGGGAACGCTTTCTTTAGCCCTAGTGCCTGAGGCATTGCGTTCGCCATTGTGCCATGTTTTAAGCTAGTTAATGTTCTCCTCTGACCATTGGTATTAATATAACGCAATAACCACACCATCGCAGAACCGCCATCTGCCGTAAAAATAGCATCTTCATCAGCATGTTTATCCAACAACTGAACTAAATATTGAGGATGAATAATTTTTGATTTTGCACCCTTATCCAACCAATTTATTTTTTTCAATGTCTTTTTATGTAATTCGACAGATTTATGCAAGAAACCATCATCGGTTTTCTTTTCGATGAGAGGAAGCAGTTCTAACAGGGTTTCTTTAACACCACCATTAATTCCTAAATGAACAGAATGGCGTTTCCCTATGTTAGCTGAATTAATATCAACTTGTATGATAGTCGCCTTTTTGGGAAAAAATTGAGGCCAAGCAAAATCAGTACCCAACAAGAGTAAAACATTGCAATTTTTTAGCATAGTAAAACCAGACTCTATACCAAGCATGCCTGTCATTCCCACATTATAAGGGTTATCATATTCAATGAAATCTTTTACGCGAGAAGTATGTGCAATTGGAGCTTGCAATTTTTCAGCAAGCTGAAGCAGTTCATCTCTTGCATCTTTACTGCCTATCCCTGCATAAATGCCTATTTTTTTACCTTTATTTAATAAATCAGCCAGTGATTTAATATCTTCTAAAGTAGGAATTACTTGTGGTGGATGATAATTAACAGCAATTTTTGATGGATATTCAATCTCCGATTTACTAATATTGACAGGTAATATAATGACAGCCACCCCTTTTTGACTCAGTGCAGCACTAATTGCATTCTTTGTAATTTCAATCGCTTTTTCTGGGCTGCTAATTTCTTCACAAAACACAGAGCATTCACTATAAACTTTTTTAAAATCGACATACTGAGGGAAAGAACTATCATTCACGTCTGTTGCTAACTGGCTTGCGATTAGTATTACTGGCGCTCCGTTCCGATGAGATTCATACAATCCGTTGATGAAATGTAAGCTTCCCGGTCCACAAGAACCAGCACATGCACTAATCTGCCCAGAAATGAATGATTCAGCGCCTGCTGCAAAACCACCAACTTCTTCGTGACGAACATGGATCCATTCCATATCACTGGCATGAATAGCATCTGTTACATAATTAAGAGTATCGCCAACAATACCATAGCAATGTTTCACACCGGAATTTTGAAGGATATCAACGATAACACTAGCAATATTTTTTTTCATAAAAGTAACCTAGCAATCATATAAATAGTAGATAAAAATGTTAACCACCCTTTTATATTAGTTGTTAACCCCATAAAAACCATGAAAATAAAATCCCGTGAAAAATAAAGTGGCACCCATCAATGATTTTAACAAAATATTACTATGAATATATTTACTTTGTGCTTTTATTTTCATTCGAAAATAGACATTTCTCTATGATTACATCATTCCGATTTTTAATTAAGTTAAAATGTAATTAAAATTAACGCTGATGTGCTTTAATTCACATAATTGTGTGTAAATAAAGTTTATCAGATATTTTTCTTCTATACGAAAGGCTCCACCTACTTTTAGTAGGTGGTTATTAAGTGGCAATGATAAAAAATAATAAAAGGCCTACGTGATAATTCCTTTAATAATAGTCTGTGTCTTTTCCTTTTTATCTGGAGGCAGTTACGTTTCAGGATTTTTTTTGCTGCAATATCCATTTATCCAGTTCATTGGCGAATCGCTGACGATCACGTTGGTTTAGCGTAGCGGGTCCCCCTGTTTGAATTCCACTTGCTCGCATCGTATCCATGAAATCACGCATAGTCAGGCGCTCACGTATCGTGGCATCACTATAACGCTCCCCGCGCGGATTGAGTGCGATAGCTCCCTTTTCCATGACTTCAGCAGCAAGAGGAATATCCGCCGTAATCACTAGATCACCACTTTCTGAGCGACGAACAATTTCATTGTCAGCGACATCAAACCCCGCAGGAACTTGTAAAGTACGTAGAAAAGCAGATGCAGGAACGCTTAATCGTTGATTGGCGACGAATGTAACCTGTATTTTTTCACGTTCTGCCGCACGATATAATACTTCCTTTATCACCTTAGGACATGCGTCGGCATCTACCCATATAGGCATAACAGGCTCCTCTCAATTTCATCTTTTTTCAATTCAAAATATTCCGACTATTTTCAAATAATCAAACCTTTTAGTGGGATTATATTAACCTTAAACAGCGCTTTCGTCTCTTATTGCTTTTTTGGTGTAATTTTGTACAGATGATAAACTTGTCCTTTTCCTCCGTCCCACACTGAATAGCCTGTATATCCACATTTTTATCTACTACCTTATCCACAGATAATGTGGACAAAAAGCACTTAGTGATAGCTCTTACACAATCTGGCGGGTAATTGAAGAAATTGCTCCCGGTGAACGTTTTGGAGACGGCATTCCTAGTGCAAACATTCTTGTGAACGTTCTAACAAAAGAAGTGTATCGTAGATTTTAAACACGTCAGTGGTCTTATTTCCATTTTTTGGTCCGATGGCTACACCATTCCTGATACTTTATCCATGATGCTATTGCCACCAAAACAATAGAAAAAACAGGAACAGATAAAGTGAGTTCCTTAAAAATAAATTTACCTATACTGATTCCTGATATATCCCATGATAAAAACAATGCTATCGGGCATACAAAGGTACCTGAAATAAAACCAATAATGATCAGGCGAGAAAGCTTTTTTATGTTTTCTTTTCGTTCAGTGAGATGCAACCTTTTCTGATAGCGCCAGTATATTATGGCAATATATAGCAACCCTAAGCATGAACTCAGGTGTTGCAGTATCTTATAGACACCAACCCCCGGCCCGTTAGTTACAGATTGAAAAAGGTGAAATTGTAATAGAGAGATTTTTTCGACAAGGAATCCTGTCTCATGGGTGAATGAATCCCAGATGATATGGGTTACTGCCCCTAAAAATAACGAAAACACAAAAATAAGCCAATCCTTATAACCCGAAATTTTATTCGGAGAAAAAGATATTGGGAAAAGGCTAGATAAAGGAGATGATAATAGGTGTACAATTAATAATATCAATAAACATAAGGGAAATGCAGTATAAAACCATCCAGTTAAACTATGCGCAGTTGTTGCAATACCATATAAGCCAACAGAGTAAAAAAGATCAGGAGACAAACTACCAGTAATTAACGCTGGTAAATTTAATAATCTTCCTCCCGGAAGATGCTTCAAAGGGAAAACAGCTGCGGGATGTGAAAATGTCCATGGCATATTATAGGAACCCCTGAAAAAACTTTAAGATTTATGGTGATAAAAATATCATCTAGTGAATCTTATCATTACCTTTGGTAATTAACAATTGTTAATGATGAAAGAGCTGACTCATCACTTTAAATATTTTTAGTCAGCTCAGTTTGTTTAATTAGTATTTAAATCAATAGCTACATTCATAAAAATCAGAGGGACTTTAAATTAGCAGATTTTTCTATTGTAATTTTTACGTGAACATTATCTCCATGATCTCCTCCTTCACGGGATATCTTATAAAAAGGAGAAGATGAATTAATTTCATAGGAAACGAATCCCCAATACGGAATATCCCAATTAATAGTAAACATAGAACTATTATCTCGTAATCTGTACTTTGCTATTCCCTCTGTACCAGTGAGAAACCCATTAGACTCTGATCGAAAATAGCCAGAACCATTGGGGAAAATATTGTATGGTGGTTTATGTGCCCACTGACCATGAAGCAACTCCATTGATGATATTGTGAGAGTTTTACTTGTATTGTTATAAATGGTAATGTCTGTTGACCTTGCAGAAGGATCTGCATTTGCAGAAAAAACAAATATCGATAATAAAAAAATCAATATCCTAAGTGATATTCTTTTCATAATAATTAATTCCTTTAATGTTTTGAAAACATTAGTTTTAGCTAGAGAAAATTAGCTCTATCATTGGAAGGTAAAGTTGTTGTATTTCATTTATTTAAATATGAATGAAGCGGGTTATTACGATTACACCATGAATTTAAATAATGAAAAGTTATTTTTTTAAAATGATGGCATGGATGAATTCAATGTTTATAGTGTAATTTTAAGTCCAGCACACGTTATTTATTATAGCATGAATGAGTAAAAATATAATTTTTTCCATTAGAAATGGAGAATCCTATATTTTTTAAAGAAATTAATTTGTTGTTCTCCTATAAAAAATACAAAAGATAAAGGAGAGAACATAAATGACCTCTCCCTTATCTTTTTCTATCGGCAGTACTTCCTTACATAATGAATTTTAAGATATGTAGCTAACAGAACTACCATTCCGTATGTGCGTCTTTGAATCTCAAATCCTCAGATTGACACTAAAGCGGGAAAGTCGCAATACTGCTACATAGATTGAGCAACACCCTCTTATCCCTACAAAAAATTGCTGGAGTTTTCTTTTATGGCTATCTCGCTGGAAAATAAAGTCGCTGCCATCACTGGCGCAGCATCAGGTATCGGTCTTGAGTGTGCACGTACTCTTATTAAGGCTGGTGCTAAAGTGGCTCTTATTGATTGCGCCGAAGAACGCCTGATGCAACTCGTTTCTGAGCTCGGTGAAAATGCCATCCCGCTGGTTATTGATCTGATGAAGCCGGAACAGGTTGACGGCATACTTAATGAAATACTGAAAAAAGCCGGGCGTCTTGATATTTTCCATGCAAATGCAGGTGCCTATATCGGTGGGCCTGTTGCTGAAGGTGATCCCGATGTTTGGGATAAGGTACTCAACCTGAACATTAATGCCGCATTCCGTAGTGTTCGTGCTGTATTGCCCCATTTTATTGAGCAGAAATCTGGCGATGTATTATTTACAAGTTCTATTTCTGGTGTGGTTCCGGTGGTCTGGGAACCTATTTACACCGCTTCTAAATTTGCAGTTCAGGCATTTGTTCACTCTACCCGTCGTCAGGTGGCTGAGCATGGCGTTCGTGTTGGTGCCGTACTTCCGGGGCCTGTAGTCACGGCCTTACTGGATGATTGGCCTAAAGCGAAAATGGAAGAGGCACTGGAAAATGGTAGCCTGATGCAGCCTATTGAAGTGGCAGAAGCGGTGCTATTTATGCTAACTCGCCCGAGAAATATCACCATCCGTGATTTGGTTATTCTACCGAACAGTGTAGATCTCTAGCTACATAGTAAGGATAACCATGAACATTAACCTAGAAAATAAACCGGACAATGGCAAAGTCATCATTGGTATTGATGTCGGTACGGGCAGTGCCCGTGCCGGTATTTTTGATATGAACGGTAACATGCTGTCATCTGCCAAACGCGATATAACGCTTTATCGTGATAACACCCATTTTGTCGAGCAGTCCAGTTGTGAAATCTGGGATGCCGTCTGCTATTGCATCAGGGAAGTCATGTCGCACTCTGGCTGTGTCCCACAACAAGTTGCTGGTATTGGTTTTGATGCCACCTGTTCACTGGTTGTTCTGGGAAAAGATCAGGAACCAATTTCCGTCAGCCAGAGTAATGATCCGAATCGTAATATTATTGTTTGGATGGATCACCGGGCAACAGCACAGGCAGAGTATATCAATGCGTTAGGTCACTCTGTTCTCGATTATGTCGGCGGTAAAATCTCTCCAGAAATGGAAACACCAAAAATTCTCTGGCTGAAAGAAAATCTCCGCGAATCATTTGATAGCGCATGGCAATTTTTTGATCTGGCGGATTTTCTGACCTGGAAATCCACCAGCTCCCTTTCCCGCTCTACTTGTACTGTCACCTGCAAGTGGACTTACCTTGCACATGAAAAGCGTTGGGATGAGGATTATTTCAGGAAAATTGGTCTGTCTGAACTGGCAGATGAAAATTTTTATCGTATTGGACAGAACATTGTTGAACCGGGTACGCCTTGTGGTCAGGGACTGACAGAAAGTGCCGCAAAACAAATGGGTCTACTGACAGGAACACCGGTTGCAACAGGAATGATTGATGCGCATGCCGGAGGAATCGGGACAGTTGGTATCAATGGTGATGCAACACCTAATATGGCTTATGTATTCGGCACCTCTTCCTGTACGATGACAACAACTCTGGAGCCGGTATTTATACCCGGTGTCTGGGGGCCATACTTTTCTGCAATGGTACCCGGTATGTGGCTCAGCGAAGGTGGGCAAAGTGCAGCTGGGGCCGCCATTGATCAACTATTGTCTTTGCACCCTGCCGCAATAGCAGCCAAAACGATGGCAAAAGAAAAACACAAATCTTTGCCGGTTTTTTTAGCCAATAGGATTCTGAAAAAAGTACAATCAGCCTCTCAAGCTGTAGAACTGGCAGAAGGCATACATGTTGTTCCTGAGTTTCTGGGAAACAGAGCACCTTTTGCTGATCCTCATGTACGCGCTGTCATAGCAGGATTGGGGATGGAGGATAGCCTTGATAATCTGCTTTCACTTTATATTGCCGGTATATGTGGTATTGGTTACGGGCTAAGACAAATAATCGAAGCACAAGCGCAATCAGGCGCTACAATTGACAATATTGTGATCAGCGGAGGTGCGGGTCAGCATCCTTTAGTCCGACAGCTCATTGCAGATACCTGTGGTATGACAGTTATTGCAACTCAGGCAAGTGAACCGGTTTTACTTGGCTCCGCTATTTTGGGGGCAGTTGCCGGAGGGATATGTAAGAGTGTTGGTGAGGCGATGCCGCGTTTTTCTAATATTGATCGTACATACGAACCGAACGAATCCCATCGGGAACATCATAATATTCGCTTTGCATCATTTCAGAGACTTCAGCAATGCGCCAGAGAGCTTAAAGGTTAGTTACGCAACTACGGAATAATCCGTACTGACTGATTTACAACCGCCCCGCTTTTCCTTCTGGGGCGGTCGAAAAATATTGACTCTTATTGTGCACTCATCAGTTCGACAACCGTAATATTCAGGAGATGAGCCCCCGGATTAATGTCCTTATGAGGCTCTAGACCTTGTTTTGTATCCAAATAAACAGGAATGCCTTTTTTCAAAATAATTTTGTCAGTTCTACCGCTTTCATAAACCACATCAAGTTCGCCATCTCGGTCAGAAACTATGACTCGTGGATGTTGATGGGAATGGAACGGGAGTTCTCCCTTCGGGCAAATGTGTGATGATTTCACTTTGGCATTTTTGTTTTCAAAATAAAAAGTTGAATGTGTCGAACATGCTAGTGCCAAAGTTGAGGACATGCAAAAAATGGAAATGGCGTAAATCAACGTTCTCATTGTGTTCTCCCGGATTATATGGCGAAAAAGTATCATTCACGAGTTTGGCGTCTAATGATGTAAAAATGCAATATTGATATTACCGATTGATTTTAAAGCAAAGAAGACTAATTAGAGACATACCTATAACGAAGAAAAACCATTTGCTCGGAAAGTCTTTTGCACAATGTCTTAATTGAAAGAATGAGTTTGTCAGGTTTGGACATGTTAGATGTGAAAGGAAACGCTATGGTTATAACATTTTCAACCCGAAAACAGAACCAAACAACGTTTGCATAGTGGTTTTATGTTCAATCAAAAACTACTGTAAAAACCACCAGCATAATTATCTATTCTGAATTGTCGGCACACGTTATTTCGTATCTTTCACTTAGTAATGAATATATATATGATGCAAAATGCCGTTTTTACCCTTTTCGTTCTTTTGCCCCGTCTGAAGTATTTCCTATAGTTAAAAAACACTGTAGCTTAGCCATTTATTAACAATGGCGTAACAAAAAATATTTTCAGGGCGTGTCAATGTTCTCCAAATCAAACATATCAACCAGTGTGTTACTTATTTCTTCTTTGCTTTTGACTATAGGACGTGGAGCAACAATTCCGTTTATGGCCATCTATCTGTCCCGTCAGTATCAGATGCCTGTTAATCAAGTCGGGTTTTCGATAAGTGTTGCTTTGACTATAGGTATACTCTTTAGTCTTGGATTTGGAATTCTGGCCGACAAATTTGATAAAAAAAACTACATGTTATTAGCCATTATCGCATTTATCTGTGGTTTTATTGCAATCCCTTTGGTTAATCATGCAGGTTTAGTTGTCGTTTTTCTCTCTCTAATAAATTGTGCCTATACGGTATTTGCGACAGTACTGAAAGGTTATTTTGCCGATACCTTGTCGCCATCAACGAAAGCGAAAATTTTTTCGCTGAACTATACCTTTGTTAATATAGGCTGGACTATCGGTCCACCGATCGGTACATGGCTTTTGATGTACAGTGCCAATTTTCCGTTTTGGCTAGCTGCATTTTCCGCTGCTTTTCCTATCGTCTTTATCCAGCGCTATGTTCAACGAATCAAAACCGCTGAAAATAACCAAAATTCAGCCAAAAAGTGGGATCCCGCAGTAATGCTACGAGATCGCGCACTGGTATGGTTTATTCTTTCAACTTTTCTTGGCTCACTGGTATTCGGTTCTTTTACCGTCTGGATCTCACAATATGTCCTGACCGTTGCTGATAGCACCTCAGCTGAAGCCGTTATAGGTGTTGTATTACCAATCAATGCTGTGGTGGTGGTGACTTTACAGTATGCGGTGGGCAGGCGTATTCGTCCGGAAAATCTGAAAAACCTGATGACATTAGGTAGTGTCTTTTTCTTTATAGGCATAGCGGTATTTATGTTTGCGGACAAAAACCTTTACCTTTGGGGAATTGCAGCCGTTATTTTCACACTAGGCGAGCTAATTTATGCACCGGGTGAGTATATGCTGATTGATAATATTGCACCGGAAGGCATGAAATCGAGTTATTTTGCAGCTCAGACACTGGGTTTTCTTGGCGGTGCATTTAGTCCGATGTTAAGTGGTATTGTACTCACCGAATTCCCACCTCATTTTTTATTTATCATCCAGATGGGGCTTGTCGTTCTTGCATGGTTAAGTATGCTTAAAGGAATGAGTATCAAGCCATTGAGTGCTGTTCAGCCAAGTCAATCATAATTATATCGGTGAGCCATGACAATGAAAGAGAATAAAATTGTTATTGTCGGTGCAGGTTTTGTCGGTACAACACTGGCATGGTATTTGTCTACTCACTATTTATCTAATGGCGACAAAAGAAAAATTACTCTTATTGATAAAGGCCTGTTGGGTAACGGTGTAACTAAACAGTCCTTCGCATGGCTAAATGTTTCTTATGGTAAGACTGGTGCTGACCGTAAACTCAGGCAACAAGCACTGAATGAGTGGCATGAACTGGATAAGCAAACAAACGGAAAATTAAATGTGAATTGGTCTGGTGCTATCAGTTGGCAAGAAACTGAATATGCAACCCGTCAATTTATTGATGATCATAATAAATCGGGTTTTAAGATTACATCTCTGACAAAGGATGAACTTCTGATGCTAGAACCGCAGCTTTCTTTCTATCCCGATATTGCAGCGTTTGCAACGGAAGAAGGTGCAGTTGACCCAATTCACGCAACACAATTTCTTTTGCAGGAAGCCATAAAAAACGGGGTGATTTATCTGCCGGAAACAGAAGTTAGCTCCATTAACCATAATGGAAAGCTGATTACTGGCGTGACAACGTCACAGAAAACCATCCATGCTGAACAGGTAGTGCTTACAGCGGGTGTCGGTACCATTTCTTTAATGGAAACACTGGGAGAAACTGCTTGCCTGTCTTTCTCCCCTTCTATCATCGCGCAATATCAGCATCAGGCTAACGTCCCTTTTGTACGCCATATTATTTCAACCCCTGATTTAGAAGTGCGACCGGTATCAGAAACAAGGCTGCTTGTAGCAGAAGATTATATAAGTGATCAACCTGAGCATAGTGCTATGTGTATTGCTCAGAAAGCCCTAACTCTCATAAAGGAGTCTTTTATAGGAAGTGATAGCTTATGTTTAGAACAGGCTTCCGTTGGTATACGTCCAATGCCAGATGATGGAATGCCGATTGTTGGAAAAGTGGCTGATTATCAAGGGTTATATATGATCAGTATGCATACGGCAATTACACTTGCACCATTGATATGTCGTCTGGCACAAGAAGAGATTATAAATGGAACTGAACAGGAGGAATTAAAACCCTTCCGGATTGCCCGTTTTGTTCCTGAAAATAAGTAATCCTTTATCTGAATATCACTTGCAAAAGTTCAGAAAATGACTGCACGGAATGTCAAAATTCGGCTACATGGCTACATATATAGCCGCCTGAAACTTAATTCGGAAAGAAATAGGCTACCCTACTTCTTAGAGAGCATCAGATCTTTTGGATAAAGCACTATTAATTGAGTGAAAACTTGGATAATGAAGTATATGGATAATTTTAACGATTACGAAAAACTTTCTGCACGCCATGTTTCTTTGCAACGCATTCTGACCCTATTTAAGCCTTGGCGAGGGCGTATTATTTTTATTGGTTTACTCATCGTCATTGGGGCTGGTATCGGTGTTCTCGCGCCCTTTTTATTACGCGAAATTATTGATACTGCACTGCCACAACAAAATATACAGCTTCTTGTCTGGTTAGCATTAGGTTTGATTGTGATTACTGCACTAAACGCAGTGATTAATGCGGCACAAATGATCTTATCTACCCAGATAGGTCAAGCCATTATGCACGGGCTGCGGGTACGGCTCTATGGACATCTGCAAACACTTTCTCTTGCCTTTTTTACTCGAACTCGGACCGGTGAAATTCAATCAAGTATTGCCAGTGATATTGGCGGACTTCAATCTGTCGTCAGCAATACGGTGACCGAAATCATTCGCAGTGCCACCATTACCGTAACCACCGCCATTGCGATGTTGTTACTGGACTGGCGACTCGCACTGTTTTCCTTTGCTGTCTTGCCGCCATCACTCTGGCTCAGCCACAAAGTCGGTCTCATGCGTGAACGCCTGACGCATCAACAACAAGATGGTCATGCAAATATGTCTGCTATCGTACAAGAGACCCTATCAGCGCCGGGCATTATCCTGTCGCGTACTTTGGCACGCAGTTTTTTTCTGATCCAGCGTTTTGAAAAAGCATCGTCCAAAACCTTGCATTTAGAAGTGCGTGCACATACTGCCGGTGAGTGGTCATGGTCGGTGATTGAACTCCTACTCGGTGCGATGCCAGCGATGACATTACTATTGGGCGGTTTGCTGATTGGACAAGGTGTGCCAGTGACCATCGGTACGCTTGTAGCCTTGATCGCGCTACAGGAACAATTGTTGTGGCCCCTAGAAAATTTGCTGGAAAATGCGGTTAAACTGCGCACGACACGGGCGCTATTTACACGTATTTTTAAATATTTAGACACCCCTCCCGATATTGTAGAGCCTGCTCAGGTTCGAGACCTAAGTAATGAAGGCCCACGTGGTCACGTCCGATTTGAAAACGTCAGTTTTAGTTACGATAGTACTGATATGTCAAGCTTATGCAATGTGTCAATAGATATCCCGGCAGGGAGTCATGTAGCTATAGTCGGACCGACAGGTGCAGGTAAAAGTACCTTCGGTTATCTGCTGGCCCGACTCGTTGATCCGAGCCAAGGTCGGATTACCATTGATGGCATTGACCTGCGAGAGATGAGCTTTGAACAACTTGCCAGCGTACTTGGCGTAGTCACGCAAGAGCCATTTCTTATGAATACGAGTATCGCAGAAAACTTACGTTTTGCCTGCCCAGAGGCTAGTGATGAGGATCTTGTTGCGTCCGCGCGTACTGCACAAATCCATGATTTAATCATCTCGCTGCCTGAAGGTTATCAGACCAAAGTTGGTGAACGTGGCTATCGCTTTTCAGGCGGAGAAAAACAGCGCCTCGCGCTGGCTAGGACGATCCTGCGTAACCCGCCAATTCTGCTGCTTGATGAAGCAACCAGTGCGCTTGACAACACAACCGAGAAGGCAATTTCTCTGGCTTTGGCAAAAATGGCATCCGAACGTACAGTCATCTCTATTGCGCACCGTCTCTCTACTATTCGTCATGCGGATCAAATATTGGTGCTCAAGGATGGTCAGTTAAAAGAATGGGGAACCCATCAACAGTTGGTCGAAAAAGATGGCATCTATGCAGAGCTGTTACGTACCGCTGAGCCAACCTAAAATTCAATTTTCAGATTCGACTTATATCTCTGATATTGGCAAGATAGTTAAAACGCTGAACGGGGCTGTGTTATATAGCCCCGTTTATAATTAACTGCTTCGTCAGAAAAATGTTAGTTGGGAAGATAATAAGTAAGATATTTTGAAAGTAGCTCTTTCCCCATCGGGGTGAAATGCACCGAATGTCCTGCATTAGCCAATGCCAGGCTGGTATTTCTGGAGTCGTAAATTGGCATATTTTCGCTGACTTCCCAGCGTGTTAACTGCTGATAGACACGCTCAGAAAGCATCGGCAATAAGGGTAACAGCGCGTTGTCGTGCAAGTGAGGATCAGAAGTCAGTTTCGATACCCACTCATTATAAGGAAGTGATTGCAGCGGAGAACCGTGACATTCTTCCAGAAGATGAAAGAACTTATCAACACTAACGGATTGTTCTCTTTCCGGAGGAACAAGGTGGTAAACCTGCCCCAAATTCTTTGTATCCGCAGCGATAGTTAAAAGCGCAGCACTGACATAGTCAACAGGCACAAATTCTTTCCACTGTAGTGGTAATTTCGGGCAGGCTCCGATAGCAATACATCCCATTATCAGGCGTGCAACAAAGTCATTAGGGTTACCGACACCACGAACACTATCCCCCATGATAAATCCAGGCCGATAGACAGATAATGGGATACCTAGTTCGCGTGCCTGCAACATCAGTTGTTCAACAACCCACTTGCTTTGTGCGTAGCCGATATCGTATTTAAGACCTTCAATATAAGGTATAAGGCTATCATTCTCGTAAACCCGGGGTCTCGCGTTCAATAATCCCACCGGACCAAATACGGCTATCGTTGAAGCGTAATGCACCGCTTTGGCTTTACCTTGTGTGGCGAAACGAAGAATGTTCAGTGTGCTCTCAATGTTAGAGGCTCGCTGGATGCGATAAGGATGAATATAGTTAACATTCGCTGCCAGATGAAAAACGACATCACAGGTATTAGCCAATTCATGATGGAGTTTGTCACTTAACCCTAATTTTGATTGAGACAGGTCGCCCGCGATAGCTTTAATACGTCCTGCAAACGAGGGTTCCCATAATCCGTATTTGGAGAGCGTACTTTCAATACGTTGGTATGCCGTATCGTCGTCTTTTGCCCGAACGAGACAAATTACATTTTTTATATTCCCTTTTATCTTCTTGAAGGTGAGCAGCTCACGTAAGAAAAATGCCCCAAGAAAACCGGTCACACCCGTCAGAAAAATGGTGGGGCTGGCAAGCTCTGCCCAGTTTTGAGGTGCTTCAGGTAATGGTTTGATATCTGCAGGAAGTTGCCCATCGTATAGCCATTCTTTAACTTCATCATCCAGTATAGGAAGCGTGTTTCCTTGTGAAATAATTTTGGCAAGCTGTCGAAGGTTTGGTACTTCGTAAAGGGTCTGTACCATAAAATGCTGGTTGAATTGGCGAGCAAGTTCAATCACAAGACGCGCAGCTTGCAAGGAACTTCCTCCTATCTGAAAGAAATTATCATCAAGGGAGATTTCGCTATGATTTAGGATCTTGCTCCAGATACGAAATACTGCATACTCGGTATCATTAAAACCTGCCGGACGCTCTTCTGATGGTGCTGGTTTTTCCAGCAAAGCCATTAACTTACGATGGTCTGCTTTTCCGTGCGGTGTCGTCGGAATATCTTCGATGACAAAAATACGAGGCAGCATATATGCAGGAAGATACTCCTCCAGTTCGTGTATAATCCGTTCTTTATCGAACGTTTCCGGTGAAAGCGGCACAACAAAAGCGGCAAGAAAATCGTCTTCACCTTCGTGATCTTCATGTTTCACAGCACAAACTTTGGTCAATCGGACTTCTTTACTTTCCAGAAGACGAACTTCTATTTCTTCCAGCTCGATACGATGACCACGTAATTTGACTTGACTGTCCATACGACCAGAGTACATAAAGACACCATCGTCACGCTGCCAGCTGAGATCGCCTGTCTTATAAAGCCGCATTGGTTGGGGGTATCCGGGAATAGCAACATGCACGAAGCGGTCAGCATTCAGCTCACTGCGGTTCCAGTAACCTCGTGAAAGACCCTCACCACCGAGATAGAGTTGTCCCAAATTGCCGGGTGCCAGAGGTTTCATATTATCGTCTAAAACAAATGCACAGGTATGGTTTATGGGGCTTCCGATAGGAACGCTACCATCCACTAGATCTTCCAGCTTGATATCGTGTGAAAGCGCAAATATGGTACTTTCAGTTGGGCCATATCCATTAATAATATGCTGGGGTGGTGCGCCTGCTTCCAAAACCAGTTTCACCGTGTGAGCATTGAGCGCTTCTGCCCCTATCACAAGATAGCGAATTTCACGGAATGCCTGAGGGTATGTTTTTGCTATCAGATTAAAAAGTGTTGCCGCAACGAAAACAATAGAAATTTCTTGGTTCGTCAGTTCAGACTGAAAATATTCTATGTCCAGCACATCTTTTTTGGGAGGAATGAAAGCCGTTGCACCGTTGAGCAGTGTTCCCCAGACTTCAAACAATGATATATCGAATGTTGAGTTGCAGGTACAGGCAATGCGGTCTTCCGGAGTGATATTTATATATCCCGCATCGACAATCACTCGCATGATGCCTTTACTCTCAACCTGTACCCCTTTGGGTTTACCGGTTGTACCAGAGGTAAAAAGTACATGAGTTCGATGAGTTGGGGCCAGACAAGCAATATCGGTATCAGCTAGCTCCTCTCCTGCTGCAAGCAAATCAGAAAATGAAACGAATGTCGTTTTTAACTGGGAAAATTTCTCTGGAGAATCGGTAATCGTCCACTTCACAGCCAGATCTTCCAGCATATCGTTTAAGCGTGCCGGAGGTACATTGGGATCAAGAGGTACGCAGCTTCCACCAGCCATCAGAATAGCAATCTGGCTCGTAATTTGTTCTATGCCAGGAGGCAACAAGATGGCAACAGGCACTTCATGGGTTATTCCGAGAGATCTCAGGGAGCCTGCGATTGTCGCTGAATGCAACTTAAGAGTTCGATAACTGAGCTCTTTTTCAGGTGTGAAAATAGCGATTTTTTCCGGATAATTCTGGACCTGTTTTAGGAAATGAGACAACATGCAACCCCCTACAAGGCAATGGGATAATTTTATTAATTAATTCGATAACATGTTAAAACTATCACTTAATGTGATTATTTCAATCATGAACGTTGTCTCTTTCGAATACAAGCACCTCTACGATGCTTTATGCTTTTCATCCTTTTTTTGCGACGCATTTCAAAAAATTCTATTTTTTCTAATTAAAAAATTAATTGAGAAAAATTTATGAATAACTTTCTTTTTAAGGGATAATTTAACCCGTAATCACAAATATCAAATACTATACGAGGTTGATTATGTCTGTTCCCGCATTTGGATTAGGTACTTTTCGTCTGAAAGATGATGTTGTTATTGCATCAGTAAAAAATGCTATTGAATTGGGGTATCGGGCGATTGATACCGCACAGATTTATGAGAATGAAGCAGAAGTGGGTCAGGCTATTAAAGAAAGTGGCGTAGCCCGTGAGGATATCTATATCACGACTAAAATCTGGACTGATAATATGGGCGCAGAGAAAGTGATACCGAGCCTCAAAGAAAGTCTTGCTAAATTAGGCACGGATTATGTTGACCTGACATTAATTCATTGGCCGTCGCCAAATAATGCCGTTAGTCTTGAAGAAACAATGAATGCGTTACTGGAAGCAAAAAAAATGGGTCTGACACGCGAAATCGGCGTATCAAACTTTACCGTTGCTCTGATGCAACAGGCTATTGATGCGGTAGGTGCCGAAAATATCGCAACTAACCAAATTGAAGTTTCCCCCTATTTGCAAAACCGTTATGTAACAGACTGGGCGAAAGAGCACGGGATCCATATCACTTCTTATATGACCCTTGCGTATGGCAAAGTGCTTCAGGATGAGGTTATCGGACGTATCGCAGCAAAACATCAGGCGAGCCCCGTTCAGGTGAGTTTGGCATGGGCAATGGAATTAGGTTATAGCGTGATCCCATCTTCAACTAAACGTGAAAATTTAAAAAATAACCTGAAAGCGACGGCTCTAAAACTTGATGCAGAAGATATGGCTGCTATAGCTACCCTTGAGCGTAATGAGCGTATAGCTGATCCGGAAGGTTTAGCCCCTCAGTGGGATAACTGATTATCCCTGTATCTGTGTTATATATTACAGCCCAATAATGGGCTGTTTATACTTGAGCTTTATTTCTCAGGGTGATAATGCAATAAATCCTTTTTCCAGCCCATGAATTTCTAACCCTTCTGGCATAGCTTCACCGACCGTTATCTGGCGGGAAGTTGCCTGACTTTTTAAATCCGGGCGCCAGCTTACGCTCAAATTCCCATCATTGTCACGTGACAGCGCTTTTTCGGGTATCACAACTCCCTGCTCATTGTGATAAATAACGATACTGACTTTAGCGCTCATACCGGGCCTGATGAGATAATTCGTGTTTATGGGTGATGTCACTTTGATCGCAACATCATAATAAACGGCTGTTCCGGGCTGATCGTTGCTTGTGCTTTGCATAGCGATAGTTTCAATTTTTCCATCCATAGAATAGCCAGAAAACCCTTCGCCGCTGATTTTGGCTGGTAACCCTTCCTTTAATTTGACGAGGTCCGCTTCTTCAACCTGCGCCAATACCTGAAACTGGGTTGTATCCATAATTTCCAGCAAAGGCATTCCTTCTGTGACCCGCACACCTGTCTGAATTGCGAATGATTTGCCCTTTTCTCCCTGCTGTGCCTTGAGGATGACACCAGAAAATGGCGCTTTTATTTCCTTATTCGCGTATTGTTCCTGTAACGCCTGATAACGGCTTGTGGCATTTTTAAGTCCCATTTCTGCCACTTGTACATGACTGGCACTACCTTTTTGTCGGGTAGATGTAAGATCATCCTTCGCTGAAGCAAGTTCCGTCAGTTGCCGACGAAGTTGTTGTTCAAGGTTTTCAACTTCCATTCTCGGGACAATTCCCCGTGAAAAAAGCGCCTGTGTTTTTGCCAGATTATTTTTAAGTTCCATTACCATGTGGTTCGCGTTTTCGACGTTCCTTCTGGCTCGGATGACTTCCTGACTGTTTTCCCAGTCCCGTAATTCTTCAACCGCAGATGAGGCTTTAATCATTTCCACCTGAGCCTGTCGAATTTCTATTTCAATTTTCCGGGTATCAAGCATGACTAAAGTCTGGTTTGGGGAAACTTGCTGTCCTTCTTTAACCAGAACTTGTTGGATAATCCCCTCAAATGGCGCTGGGATAGTTTCAAGGCGTCCGGACTGGAGTTTACCTACCAAGTCCAATCGTTTTTCTATCGGAGAGGGATTTATAGCAATCCACTGTACAGCGTCTTGAGCGGGAGATTTTTCTGAGGACAACTCCCCTGAAGTGAATAAAGCCCAAAAACAGACGATAGCCGCCAGCACACCCGTGATGACCCACCGATAACGCCTAAGCATGGAGTAGTTAAAAACTGAGTGTTTATTCATTAATCGTTATCTCCCAGCTTTCCAGTGTTGTACCCAGAATTTGATCCAGTTCAGCCTGAGCATTGAGGTACTGGATAAGCGTATTCAGGCGGGCATTTTCCGCATTTCTCAGGTCGGTTTCAAAACTCAGTACCTGAAAGTTGCTGGATCGCCCCGCCTGTAACTTTTCCTTTTCGATTTCAAGTTTTTGTTGCGAAAGTGAACTGGCCTTTATAGCTAGCTGATATTCCTGCCAGCGTGATTCAGTATCACGGATGGCATTCGTTACTCTCTGCTCCAGATTGATTCTGGCCTCTTCCAGATGTAATGCCTGCTTCTGAACATCAACTCTGGCCTGAATTTCCGCTTGTTGTTTTGTCATATCCCCGATTGGGATATCCAGTTGGATACCGACATAATTTTCCCAGTTTCGGTTGTCAGCAGAAGAGGAACGATACTGGGAGGTTCTGCCAACCAGTGATAAATCCCAGAGTTTGTTATCTCTGGCCTGCAATAACTGAATATCGGCGGTTTTTGCAGAAAGTAGCTGAGTAAGATAACCCGGTTGTTGAGCTTGTGCCTTTTTAATTGATTGTTCAACATCCAGCCTGACATAAGTCCCTTTCAGAGTATCTGTTGCATGAATAGGCGTTTTGAGGCTCAGAGCCAGTAGCTTCAGGAGTGTCAGTTTTGCCGCATGAACATTATTTTCAGCCTCTTTTGCTGAGAGTTCCTGCATCGCCAAATCGGCCTGTGTCTGTATGATATCTGTCTGAGCCATTCGGCCTGCATCAATCAATTCCTTATTCGTCTCTACCAGTTTCTGCATACGTTTAAGGGAAGCGGCAGACAACGCCTGTTGCTCCTGCGCCCGGAGTAACGCGTGATAGGCCAGAATAATTTGTGTGATGGACTCGGAAATTGTCGATTTTAAATTCAGACGATTGGTTTGTTCCCGGAGTTTTGCCAGTAAAACCGGAGCATTATTCACATCTGTTCCGGCTCCTCGTAAAAGAGGCTGTATCATAGTAATACTTGCGCCATCATTGTGAAGGCTGCTTATTCCTGACTTATTGTGCTCACGCGCCCATGACAGAGTGAAACGTGTCCCCAGAGGGGTGAGTAATGTGGCGTTAGAAGACAAGCTGGTTTTGTTGAAATTCTCTGCCTGATTTTTGCCCGTAATATAACGCCCGCTCAGTTGCAATTTCGGCGTAAACCGGTCTTCTGCTACCCGTAAATCAAACTTTTGAGCGATACGATCCAGATAAACACTGCGAATGGCATAGTTATTCCGTAAACCCAGCGATATTGCATCACTCAGCGACAGGCCGATGACTTCTCCTGTATTTTTACGATCCAGACTGTGATCAGATTCAGAAACTCCGGCTTGAGAAAAACAGAGACACAGAGTCAGAACACCATAAATGAAATAATTTTTAATCATCACGTAATGCCTGTACAGGTTCCATTTGTGAGGCTTTATGAGCGGGATAAAAGCCGGAGATAAGCCCCGCTATAACGGCACTTCCTATTCCTAAAGGGATGGATAGCGGAGCCAGAGAAAATGACCAACCAGAGTAAAGGACAAAAAGGAAGGCAACGATAATCCCCACTAAAGTACCAAGTATTGCGCCGGTAAAAGTCAATACAGCCGCTTCATACAAAAACAGGCGTCGGATATCCTGTGCTCTTGCCCCCAAAGCCATACGCAACCCTATTTCTTTTCGCCGGGCAGAAACATTCATCAACATCACATTAGAGATCGCAATTCCGCCCGTTAGCAGTGAGATACCAGCCAACCCGATCAACATAAAAGTAAAGGTTTTACCCTGCTCCGTCTGCCCTTGTAACAATTGTTGAGCAACGCGAACGTTAATTTCAACCTCGGGAAACTTATTCTTAAAAAACGCAGACAAATTTTCTGCATCCGCTTCTGTTGTCGAAGTTGTGGCTGAACGGGTAATCAGGCCATTCAGCTGAGCATGTTGTGATATTTTACGCATGGTTTCGAGAGGAACCACGACAACGGAATCCAGAGAAAAAGGAAAAATAGGGTTTTGCCCTTTTGTTTCAAAAATACCAATCACGGTATATAGATAATTACCAAGCTGAATCTGCTTGCCAAGTATTTGGGACGTGTCATCTCCCACAAGAGAAACGGCGACATCATTACCCATAACCAGATAAGGAGAGTGACGATCATAATCGGAGATAAATCGCCCATGCCGCAATTGTAATAACATAACTTCCTCAAGTGCGGCCGTGGAGCCTATCAGGGTAAAGTGTTCGGTTTTACCGTTATAACGCACAGGAGAAGAATAATAGATCCAGGGTGCTGCGGAAGATAAACTCGGAATAGCCGTTTTCAGCGCGTCTATTTTAATGTCTTCACTATCAATACCATGATTGTAAGAATAGAAATTAGTTGTGATCACGTTAATATCCAGCCCGCTGAACATCTTCAGCGCTGCAAGGGTCGCGTTATGCCCTGTATTCAGAAAGGCCACGACAGATGCACAACCAATCGCAATTCCAGACAAAGCAAGCAGAGAGCTTTTCCCCGTAGCCATTAAATTACGCCAGGCTTCCCGCCACATCATAAATACTGACATGCCATAATGACTAGGCTGACTTTTATCATGCATGCATTGTCGTTCCTCTGATCTCATGCAATTGACCACCACTCATACGTAATTCGCGCTGCATATGGTTCGCTACCATCGCATCATGGGTTATTACAACCAGAGTCATCGCATTGTCGGTGTGAAGAGTGGAAAGTAACGATAAAATTTCTTCTGCTGTTTGCGGGTCCAAATTACCGGTAGGTTCATCAGCCAGCAGCAATGAAGGCTCTCCGACCAATGCTCTGGCAAGTGCGACACGCTGCCGTTGCCCGCCAGATAAGTCTGCCGGGTAATGACTTTCTCTGTGTGAAAGCCCGACCAAACCCAATTTTTCTCTGGCAATTTTATGAGCCTGCGAAGCTGAAATGCCCCGATAAAGCAGTGGTAACGCGACATTTTCTGTCGCTGTCATTCCGGCTAATAAATGAAAACTCTGAAATACAAAACCGATTTCTTTATTTCGCATTCTGGCACGCAGATCAGCATCTGCTACTGACATATCAACGCCACAAAGAAAATACTCTCCGGAAGTGGGTTTATCCAGCAAACCGAGAATATTCAGTAAAGTGCTTTTACCCGAACCTGACGTACCGACAATAGCGCAACTCTGACCGGCATAAATCTGTGCGGTAATATCTTTCAGAATAGAGACCTGCCCTTCTTCCCCGTGTTGATAAACACGAGTGAGTTTTTGCATATTAATAACAGGTGATATCGGTTCTGGGGGATGAATAAAATTTATTACGGTATCCATTATTTTTATAATACCCCTCACATCTTAATATCTAAATTAATATTTCTTAGTCTAGCCATTAATATGTTAAGGAAGTAATAGGAAAATAACAACACAAAACAAGCTGAATAAATATCAGTCAATGTATCTGGTTGAGTATATAGATGATTTAATTACCCATCGTTAGTAATAGCGTTATAATCATGCATTATAAATCATGATAATGAGAATTAGTTTTATAATGAAGAAAGAAAGGTATAGGCAATGTATAAATTTTAAAATTGCTACTCTATCTAATGATGATTTAGATTTATCGTGCATTATCAATTTTAATTTAATCGACGACTTAAATTTAATATTATTATAGGAGTAATTTTATGATTAAGAAGTTGTTAGTAACAGCGACACTGATAACAGGTTTTTTATTAAGTGGTAATGCGATGGCATTAAATAAATGTCAGGTTGATAATGTACCAAAGCATATTGAAGGAAATCTTTATCAGATGTTTGTCGTTAATCCTACAGATAACTTTGCAAATACCTTTGAGAGATTTGGAATTAAATGGTATTTTAAAGGTAAAATTGGACAGTGTGAATATCATACAGGAAGATCGGCTTATCAAGCTTATTATCAAGGAAGAAAATAGGTGAGTTACCAAAAGGAATAATAGATCTAAAAAAGCCGTTTTTAAAAACGGCTTTTTTAGATCTATTATTAATCATAACCACTTGGTATTATTCTTTAAATATTAATTAACTTAACAATTAAACGATTAAAAATATAAAAACACACACTGTATCTAAATTTTGCAATAGTAAAAGTCGATGATCATAGCTTACATTTATCGCTCATTATAAAATGTGATTTTATGAATTATAAACTTAGATCATAAACTGGAAAACCATTAAAGGAATGTTTTGATGTTCAAAAAATTATTAATAGTTGGAGCATTAGCAGCAGCATCGTTCGGTGGGATTGCAACTGCAGCGGCTGAAAACCTGTGTCCAAATGAATCTGTATATATTTCAACAAAGCCGAACTATACCCGAGTAGTTGTTAAGCCGAACAGAAATTTCTCTCAAGGATTTATACAGCAAAATACGATGTATGGAGATATAGAGTGGTTTTATCAGGGACCTCCCTTTAGCTGTGTAGATAAAAAAGGGAAACCAGCTTGGGCTGCTGTGTATATTGGTACTAATGTAAGAAATTAAAACCCTACCAACCCCCCCCTCCCCCTTTTTTCTAGAAGGGGGTTGTAAAAAATATTTTTTATTTCCATTTCTGATTCATTTAAATGAACCTCCATAAAAATTCCAAACTTAGAATCTAAAATAAAAACATACACTGTTTATAAATTTTGAAATGGTAAAATCCTCTGTTAGTCATTTACATTTACCGCGTATTATAAAATGTGATTTGATAAGTAATAAACTGAAAAAAATTAAAGGAAGGTTTTATGTTGAAGAAATTCTTCGTGGGTGGAGCATTAGCCGCTGTGATGTCATTAACTGGCGGAACTGCATCAGCAAACAGCACAGATATCCCTTGGAATAATTGCCACTCATCTCCTATAGAGTATAAAAATGGCGTATATACTAAATACCTAGTAAAAGATGGAATTGTTTTCCTTGATGTGCGCAATGAAGATGGATTCAAATGGCATTTGAAAGGATTTAAAAAATTATACGTTTGTGGAATGAACGTTTATGTTGGTAAATATGAAGGTGTAAAATCATAGGTAAGCCCTTTCGCTATAGCACATCAGAATGCTAATAAACCTCGTTAATATAACGGGGTTTTTTGATTTTGTCATAGATAATTATATTTGGTTATTTTATTAATCAATATTATTTGCTATTTTTTAATCATTACAATCTCAAATTTAATATAAAAACATACACTGTTTCCAATTTTTGAAATAGTAAACTCCTCTTATGATGATTTATATTTAGCGCATCTTATCAAAGAATATTTGGTAAGTGATAAATTTAAATAAAAAGTTATTATGATGTTAAATTAGAGGTTTTATTATGTTTAAAAAATTATTGGTAGGCGGAGCATTGGTAGCTGGTCTTGCATTAACTGGCGGAATTGCAACTGCATCAGCAGCAAATAAAGATTTTACCTATAACGATTGTTATAGCTCAGGCAGAACTTATACTGGTACAAATGGAACAGTATATGTTGTGTATGAAGTACGTAAAAATCACATTTTTGAAAGCGTATTCACAGATGGAAAAATTCAATATCATTTGCAAGGCATAAAGCCGGTAGCATCACATTGTGGTAAAGGCTATGTGGGTTACTATGAAGGTAAGAAAATATAATACTTTTCAGAGAGCCTCTTATTAGAGGCTTTTTCGTTTACATTGTTTATATTCAGAGATCATGTCATATTCCGGTTAACTAAGTGGCTTCTAATTCCAACTGGTTCAACCGCATTTTGATTTCATCAACATATATTTGTTTTAACGTTGTTGGTTTGATCTCAATAAGATGTCGGGAAAATCCATTTATATAGTCAAGCAGATAACCCAATTCCTCCTGATGATAATAACCAGAGATTAGTGCACCATCATCGGTTAATTTGAGGGAGATATGTGAAAATGATTTGCTATGATAATGCTCAACACCTGAACTTTTTATCGTTATTTCAAAATAATGTTGCTGTTGTTTCTGCCTTAATTGTTCAAAATTAGACAGGTTAAAATCTGTTAAACGAATTTTTTCGGGAGCAACTAATGACCTTGTCATCGGGCGAAATGACTGGATTGCATGGCAGCGTAATACGCGTAAATCTTGTGCTTCATAATCAAATACGGCTAAAAACCACCGCCCTGACTCAAACCACATCGCAATCGGGTAAATAAAAACTTTTTTATCACCGTATATGACTTCCAGATTTTCCTGTTGAAAAATATGATTGAGTAACATATCAAGATGTTTAATTGGATTGAGCTGTCTGACAGTTCGCACCCCCAGACATTTGCGTAATGTTTCATCTTTTACTTTTTCATCCTGAGGCAAGACTTGCTTTAATTTTTCAGAAATACTACGAAATTGCAGATTAAACGGGGTAGATTGCAGAACATGCATACCTGAAATCGCAAATAACATGGCATGAATTTCATCCGCGCTAAATCTGACTGGTGCTAACCGGTATGTTGGAGCAACAACATATCCACCATTTCTCCCCCGCTCAGAATATAAAGGAACGCCCAATTCTTCTAAAGCTGAAATGTAACGTAAAGCACTACTACGGGATAACTGAAACTCTTGCATCAGTTCTTTTAAGGTCACTTTCTGCCTTCCCTGTAAGAAGAGCTGCATTTGTTGCAATAACAATGTTTTCTTCATTGAAAATCCTTAAAAGGTATCAGGAAGGGCAACTTATATAACGCAGAAGCAGAATTAGTCCAGATAAAAAATAAAAGTTAGGGGGGTAATTTAGGTACCGAGGATCTCTGCTCCCTCGGATGAAGATTGTTATATGTCGCTATATCAATTATTTTTTTCAAAAAACTCAAGGATCTTAATGAATTTATCGCATACATATTCAAATCCAAAAAATGCCATAACGATTAACACTACATTATAATAGTGATTACTATCACCATTATATATCAATGATAATGATGATTTATTGACGAAAAATATTGTAAGACATAAGCTAACTGTGTTTGCAATAGTTCTTCTTGTCGATTTTTTCATTTTTTGGCATTTAACCTCGTTGATTTATTAAAAATTACCATAACTCAATCGTGTTGATCATAGGTTAGATATTTTTGTTTCCGAGGTGCTGAAAATAGGGAGACTATGTCTCCCATGTGAATAATTGAGTATCTATTTGAAATTTAATTGCTATTTTTTCTGTGGTGAATTACGGAATTTTTCCGCTTCTTCTAATGTTAGAATGTGACTGACTCCAAAAAGAATGGCACCTATCCCCCCTATAACATATCCTACCAACCGGCTATTCAGTATATGGCGAATGATTTTCATTTCTTTCTCCGAATTGGATAAATAAAATTTTCGATCAGTTATATGCACATTACGCTTTAGTGGGCTTTTTAACCTTTTTAGCATCTTCATCACTAGGGTTACATTCTTGATGTGTTCCGGGAAGATAAAATTTTCCACCTGCCGATGGGTTTGTTCCACCATCACATCCTGGCAATCCTGCTGTACCGTCCCTGTCTCCCCCATTCAGTCCATTGCCGCCATTGGCATTGCCGTGAGCTGTATTTGCATATACTGATGGCACAGAAATAGTTAGCATTAAATAAATAAAAGTGATAATTAATCTGCTCATACTGAACCCTTATGTGTAGATTGAACCAATCTTAGTTGAAATCTTAATATTTGCACTTAAATCCTGATAACTGCTAGCATCTCACCAACTTCTTCATCCATACCAACTTCGACGAAACCAACGCTGGCATAAAGATTCTTTGCAATGATATTCTTAGGATTATAAGAGATTGCTATTTCCTCTAACTGATCTGTACGCCCGATTTCATCAATTGCTAACGCGAGTGCTTTGCGCCCAATATTTTTCTTTTGATGGCTTTGATCTATCATAAATCGCCAAATCGTTATTCTTCGGTCAGCATCGGGCACCCACATAAAAAAACCAACGGGCTCCCCATTCAGACAAATAGCACGTGTTTGATATGAAGGGTTAAATTTTGATTGAACGATGGAATATACGTTTTCCGCAACATAAGAGAGTTGTTCGTCAGTTACTGATAAATCGCAAACTGCTTCATAATTATTCTTGGTTACGTCAGTTAAGGTAATCAGCATATGCTGCTCCAATATGGGTTCATAATTCAGAGATGTTAAAAATAGGGTGATATTAATTTAATGTTGTTTTTTTAAGTATTAAGCTTAAAAACGAATTCACAGTAACTGGGGTAATGGCAATAGCAAATTGATTTAATTTTGATAAAAAGTCAATAACTATTAAGGGAAAATCAATTAGCCTCAGACCCATTTTTTAAGTAGGCCACTGAATAGTGGCCTGATATTTTTTCTTTACATCAAAGCATCATTACACAATGCCTGCAATTTTTTAATAAATAAAGCGACATGATAGCCGTCACAGGCTGCGTGGTGTACTTGCACCGATAATGGTAACAATACTTTCCCGCCCTCTTGCTGATATTTCCCCATTGTAAAAATCGGGGAGAAATAATCAGTGATATCAGATATATTCAGGTTGAAACCATCAAATCCTATCCACGGGATTGAGGAAATATTAATATGATTTTTCGGTTTCTCTGTTTGTGGATAAAGACGTGTGTTATCACCGTATCGTTCAATATCAGCACAATAATTTATCATAAACTGCGGCAAATCAGGTGAAAATGTCGTACACAACACAGAAAATGTTTCGGTTTTTTTATGAAAAACAGTATAAATTGGATCAATACTGTCCCAAATAATTAACTCCTCATCTTTTATCGCTAACCTGAATTCAGGGTATTGATTGACGACTTTGGTGAGCAGATAAATCATAGTGGGATAAAATTTATAATGTGTTTCTGCTAAGAATAAGCACAGAGATGTAATGTCAATTTTCGTCGTTAGACTAAAGCCACACTTAACACTATGGCGATAATACGCAAAGTGCTCTCCACGATTCCACGTGTTAAGATCTATTTTTGTGTAATTCATCTTTTTCCCTTCTAATCAAGTATGTTAATAATAAAATTAATTAGAAGGGAATTATCTCTGTCTGGATTGATGACACCTAATGACTCCTTTGTATGTTTTGAATTGTAGTCACATTATCATTTAAGCGAAAAAATACCAATCGTTAATCGCCGGAGGTCATAGTAATACTATCTTTATTACTACCCCTCCGGGATGAAAAAAAACTTAATCAGAGCTGTCTCCCTGGCTGGAGCGCAGTATTAAAAGTAAATTTATCTTTTAATTTCAAAAAGATAATAATTTCCATTCTCTGTGGAAAAATTTAAATTATAGATATTTTTAATAGATAACCCAGCTTGTTTTACCATAAATTCAAAGTCGGACTGATACCGCCTTCTTCCTAACAAAAGGGTATCTATGTATAAATCAAATGAAGTTGCTTCATGTGGTTCTTTAATTATATCGATAAGATATAAAACTGAATCATCACGCATTGCTGTATGGCAATTCTTCAAAATATCGATAGCTTGATCATCTGGCCAATCATCCAATACATTTTTTATGCTATAAGCATCATAGCTGGATGGAATTTCAGAAAAGAAATCACCATTAATAAAAGTAATTTCCTCTGATTCTTTTTTGGTGAAATTATATTGATCCATGACATGACACTGAATATGTGGATGGTGAGTTTTTATGTTTTTTACGAAATTACCAACACCCCCTCCGATATCAATAAATGTCTTAATACCATCCAGAGGAATATAATCAATAATATGATTATTTGTTTTATTCGTCATTTCTCCCATTAAGTTATCAAAAGTCGTTTTAATATCTTTATGCTTTTCATTATTGAGATAGTCAAAGAATGACTCATGATGGGTAAGCTCGAAAGCGGATTTTTTATTCGGTTTTTTTAAAGACGAACTGTATTGTGACCAAGTATTCCAGAATACGGGATCTAATTCGAACTTGATATATAGTGTTTCAAAGCTATTCTGATCATTGAGTGATGCCCATTGTTCAGTAAGATAAAACTTATCCTCTTTTTTTATTAAGATATTAAGTTTTTTCATGTAATTCAATAGGCTGTGAAATCTATCCTGATAGACATTGCATAGCCTAGCAAGTTGTTCCACTGTTTTACCCTTCTCAGTACTTAAATATAATGGTGCTTTACTGTCAACAAAGGCAAATAATGCATTTGATTTACGATAGGCAGTAATTATATTCAATGGCATTATCATTCTCCTTATTTATCTCCATTAATTAATGTGTCATACTCTAAAACCTCAGGTTAACTTGAGATCAAGTCTTTTTTATCTTATTTTTTAATGTCATAAAAATACGTAACTCAATGTGTATTTTTATTGAGGTTATACCGCGCTATAAAAAATAGAGAACCACTTGTTGATGGTTTAAATTATAAAACAGAGTGAATAATGAAATTATTATTTGAACAGGTTAATGTTTTTTCCGATAAAAAATTACAGGGTAATCCACTGGCCGTAGTGGTTGGTGCCGATAACCTGACTGAACAGCAAATGGCTCAGTTTGCTAAGTGGACCAATCTGAGTGAAACCACTTTCTTACTTAAACCGCTTCATCCTGATGCAGATTACAGAGTCAGAATTTTTACTCCTGCGGGCGAACTGCCTTTTGCTGGGCACCCAACACTAGGTTCTTGTTATGTATGGCAGAAAGCCAATAATCAGAAAGATAAAACAACGATTATTCAGGAATGTGAAGCAGGTTTAATTACTATCAAACAGCTCAACGGACGGTTGGCATTTATGGCCCCTCCTCTGGCAAGAACAGGTGATGTAGCTGATGATATCATTGCTACTATCCTGAAAGGACTTGGTATTACTGCTGATGATGTTGAATTGTGTCAGTGGATAGATAATGGCCCCGGCTGGCTTGGCATCTTACTGAAATCTGTCGATAAACTTTTGGAAATACAACCTGATTATGCACCACTGAAAAACTATGAGATTGGTTTGTGTGCAATTTATCCTGAAGGAAATCAGGTAAGTCTGGAAGTTAGGGGCTTATGTGGTTCAATTTCTGAGGAGGATCCGGTGACTGGCAGTCTGAACGCAGCTTTTGCTCAGTGGTTGATACCACATGGGAAATTACCAGCAAATTATATCGCCAGACAAGGACGATGTATTGAACGAGATGGCTGGATTTATATCACTTCAGATGAAGATGGCATCTGGATTTCTGGTGACGTTGTTGACTGTATCAGTGGTATGGTTGAATTCGATTAAGTAACCACACAGCCGTGTTGATAAATAAGGTACTAACAATTTTTTTCAGCAGAAATGTTTAAAAGTGTCAAAAAGTGAAACCTATATATCTTAGGATTATTTTCATCTAATCGCAGTCTAAAAGGAAAGCATGATGACACGAGTTTCTTTAGTACAAAGTTTCCCCAATATTTATCAACAACTGAAAATAGTGAATGCTGAAATCGATAAATCAGCCGTCTCTTCCGGTATTAGTGAAGGATTTTGCCATCTGATAAAATTACGTATATCCCAGATTAATGGGTGTGCATATTGTGTCAGGTTGCATACCCGAGATGCCTTACAACAGAACGAATCTATCGATAAAGTTGCCGTGCTGCCAGCCTGGAAGGAAACAGAATATTTTACAGAAAAGGAACGGGCTGCCCTGTTATTAGTGGAGGCGATAACAGAAATACAAAATGATCATATTCCCGATGATGTTTATCAAAAAGCAGCAACGGTATGGAGCGATAAACAGGTTGCGGCAATTGAGTGGCTGGCTATTATGATGAACGCCCTGAATAGGTTAGGAATAGCCGGAAGATATCATGTTGCTCCGTAGTTTTTCCATGGTACTTTTTCTATGATACTACCCGCCTGATTCAGGCGGGTATACAGATAGCAGACTACTCTTTTCTTTTGTTAATCGATAATGTCAGTGATTGTGTTTTTTGGTCTGTTATCAGCAGTAATAACAACCCAACGAGCGCAACAAAACCCCCCGAATAACTGACCATTTCATACCCTAACCCCAGTGATAAAACAGTTGCCCCCAATGCAGCACCGATGGCATTACCCAGATTAAATGCGCCAATATTGACAGAAGAAGCTAATGACTGAGCTTCAGATGCAACCTGCATTACTTTTAGCTGTAATGGCGGGACAACACCAAAGCTAGCCGCTCCCCAAAGCACTAATATGATACCGCCAGTAATCGTGTCTTTTGCGATTTGTGGAAATAACATCATAATCAGGAACAGTGATGCAAATAATCCATAAAGCGTTTTGGATACGGAACGGTTAGCCAGAATACCACCGATATAATTCCCGACGGTAAACCCCACACCAACCAGCACCAGCATTATACTGACCTGTGTTTCTGCGACATGAGAGAGCGTCATTAACATTGGCACAATATAAGTATAGAAAGTGAACATAGCGCTGGCCCCAAGCACCGTACAAAATAGCGTCGTCAATACGACGGGTTTCAATAAAATCTGTAGTTCACGGCGTAAATTGAGCGGCTGTCCCTGCATTCCTCGTGGGAGCGCCAATAACAGAGAAATCATGGTAATGAATCCCAATACACTGATCAGGAAAAAAGCCTCCCGCCAGCCCAGTACTTGAGATAAGCGCGTAATCGCCGGAACACCGCCGAGATTAGCGATAGTCAAGCCCATAAACATGCTGGCAATTGCGCTGGCTTCTTTCCCCTTTTCGACTACTCGGGTTGCTACCAAGGCGCCTATACCGAAAAATGCGCCATGATTTAGACTGGTGACAAAACGGGCAATAAGTAATAGGGAAAAATCAGGTGATAACGCTGACAAGATATTTCCTACGGTAAAAATGCTCATTAAAAAAATCAGAGCGGCTTTCGGGGAACGTTTAATCAGTAACAAGGTCATTACCGGCGCACCCAACATCACACCAATTGCATAGACCATCACCAGAATACCGGCGGTGGGGATAGAAATTGCCAGATCTGAAGCTATCTCCGGCAACATACCCATTGGTGAAAACTCGGTGGCCCCGATAGCAAATGCCCCAACAGAAAGTGATAACAGAGCGGTGCTCGTTCGCATAATTTCCTCATATCTTTAATCTCAGCGTAATTGCTGACACGACATCACTGTAAGTGAGGGTGATTATGTCAGTTTGATATTTGCATAAACACTGACTAATATGAGAAAAACTTTTGACTGAAATGCGAAAATGAAAATTACTCTGGAAGAGATGCGGGTGTTTATTGCTGTAGTGGACAGCGGCTCAATAACCGCAGCGGCTGAATGGCTGGGGTTCACTATTTCTGCCACCAGCCGAGCGTTGTTGCGGCTTGAAGAAAAAGTGGACAGTACTTTGTTATACCGTACTACCCGGCGTATAAAGTTAAGCGAGGAAGGCGCTGCATTTCTACAAAAAGCACGGGAAGTGGTGAAACTGGCGCAAGAAGCGGAAGAAGTATTGCTGAGTCACAAAGATATTCCTTCCGGAACGTTACGAGTAGATGCAGCGACCCCTTTTCTACTACATGTCATTACACCACTGGTTGCTCAATTTCACGAAATATACCCACAGATAGCGCTGGAACTGACTAATTATGAAGGTGTAACGGATCTACTGGAAAAGCAGACTGATATTGCCTTTCGCATTGGAACACTGAGTGATTCCTCTCTGCACGCGACCTTGTTAGGTCACAGTAAACTGCGAGTTCTGGCAAGCCCCCTCTATTTAGAACGTTTTGGTGAACCAAAAACGGTTGAAGAATTACAACAGCACTGTCTGCTCGGGTTTACTGCACCAGAAAATCTCAACGAATGGCCACTTCTTCATGGTGATAAAAAGGGGATCAAAATTACCCCAACAATTGCTGCAAGTAGTGGTGAAGTATTATGTAATCTGACCCGAAAAGGAGTCGGGATCGTATGTATGTCTGATTTTATGACTCATGAAATGAGAGAATCCGGTGAATTTAAACAGATACTTTCTCATATCACTTTTGAGCAAAGACAGCCGATTAATGCAGTTTATTACCGTAACCAGACGCTTTCCCCCCGGTTACGGTGCTTTATTGATTTTATTAAAAATAATAGCTTGAGTCTTAATCGGTTGTGATATTCGTTACCCCCTAGCAACATAGATAATCGTATGTTTATACCAGGGTGAACGAGTGCAGCCAACAAAGAAACAACTTGAAAGTATACAATACTTATTCTTGAGCTTTTTTCAGTACTTGGTTAATGCTAATGGGAAAAAAATTATTAACATCAACACCAACGTTAATAGCTCTTGGTCCGAGTATGCTTAATCGTTTGTATTGGTCAGGATCTTTACCTGCATTGTGAACGTGACCATAAAGATGAATCGCATTACGAAAATAGCCCTGCCATTCGAGAATTGGGTAGTGAAACATCACAATTTTTTGTTTTTGATAATCCATTTCGTAGTAGTCTCTTACCCATTCAAACATCGAAATATCAAAGTCTGGATCGTTCAAAAACTTATCATGATTACCGCGGATCAGATATTTTTTACCGTTAAGCCGACGGAGTATTTTATTCGCATCTGCTCCAGTTCCACGATAAAGAAAATCACCTAAAATATAAATTTCATCCCGATCAGTAACACAAGCGTTCCAGTTGTGTATCAGGGCGTTATTCATATGGTGTGCACTTTCAAATGGTCGCCCGCATAAGTTTATGATGCTGGAGTGGCAAAAATGAGTATCGGAAGTAAAATAAATCATAAAAATCTTCTTGTGACTATAGTAAGCGCTATAGTCTAACAAAAGATATTAAGTTACCCATTTGTTTTATAAGTTAATTACTTAAAACCGTCAGTGATCTTTGTAATTTTTTCCAATCATCTTCAAAATACTTACGTAATAAAAATAATTTTATCTTTGTTTTTATTTTACCCACTATCCCCGCCATAGCCCGTTGTTTATGAAAAGATTGAATATCTTCCCAAAGCTGTTCGCGCTCAAACACGGTCCATATATAAGGTACGGGAGTAAAGCCATTGGTGTAACATACAGGAGCGACCCATTCGAAAAAGACAGTTTTTGCATGTTCAATAGAAAAATATTTTACGACAGAAGCAATTTCTTCATAATCAACTTCATTATCTACGAAAATAGTTGATAGCGCTTCGCACAAATCTATATCCGTGAATTGATTATTCAACGGGTATCTCCTGATTTTTATCTTTTTTTCTTCAGTTTATAAGTGAGTGACATCTCAATACATATGCTTAACTCATTTACTGGTAAATCGGCGTAAGGGTCTAAAATTATTGCCCGGTTTTTTGAATAAATTAACTCAGGAAAGAGTGTTCTGAATGTATCAATTAATGTTGTCTGGCAGTGAAAAAAGATAGCCACATGGGTATCCCCGAAACGGTCCAGCCGGATTGTAGTTCCAGCCTTTGTCTCAAGAGTTAGGTAACTGGGCTGACCCCATTTCAAAGTTTCAGTAATCACGCCAACCCCTTCTGTTTTTGACGCGACATCAAATATTAATTCTCTTATTTTCAATAGTGGTTGCTGATATTCTTGAGGATAATGTTCAAATACCGAGCGGACTTCGTGACTCTGAAATGCTGTCATAAGATTGCTACCTTATCTGTTAATTCGTATAGCAGCGCGAAAAGCGCTGCTTGCCTCAATTTTATACGTATGTTAAGACCAGTTTTTCAAGAATGTCTTTTGATTTACGCCAGAGTAAAGAGCCTCCTTCATTATCGAAAACAGTGTGTTCTGCATGAGGGAACCGTGTTGATAAAATTTCACCAAAGTCTGGTGAGTGAACGGTGCTGGCATCCTGCTTTCCATACCATAAATGTACCGGGCAGGTAATATCTTCAGGATCAAAAGGCCATTGTCCAAAAGTAAGCATTAGATCCTGGGCATACCCTTCTGCCCCTTGGGAAAAACCTTCATTTAAACACTGACGATAAGCCTGTAGAAAATTGGGCTGGGAGTACAAAGACAAATCCACTGCTGAACTGTGAGCCATAATAAAATTCATTAGCCAGTCGGCAGTGATATTCTGAGAAACCCACTGCTTTAATATTTCCGGTTCGGCATTTCTTTGCTTCACCATATTAACAATATCCTGATTTAACAGTTGCTGAGTGGCGGGATAACTAAACTGATCCTGCCCGGCTACAATTGCCAGCCCTGTCGCTTTACAGATTTTTGCCAGTGTCAGTGCGAATACTGCTCCCTGAGAGAAACCCAAAACCATGCACTTTTGTAACCCGTAGTGCTTCAGTATCTCAGCAACATCTTGGGCAAAACTCACTAAAGTCTTATGGAAATGTAAAGATGAATTCCCCAGACCGGGGCGATCCGGCACGATTAATCTGATATTCAATCTTTCCAACTCTTGTTCCCCGAAACTCAGTGAGCCGCTCATTCCAGCGCCGGTGCAGAAAATAAGTGGTTTACCGGTGATTGGTCCCCACTCGTACCAGTGAAGCGTACGAGCATCAGGAAGAGATAAGTTACCGGTTCTTGTTGCGGGATTTACATTATATGTTGTCATTTTTCCCTCAAAATAAATTACCAATTGCTATTTCGGAGTAACTTAACTCTTCCCTTCCATCATCCTTTAATGAACTGAGTTACAGATATCCGATATAGTGACGTAGTAGCTGTAATATATAACTGGTCACCATTAATGCCACCCAAAGTGCAGTTTGATACACGTTCTGGCACTTCAATCTTATCTATTTTCGTACCAAATTTATCAAAAATGATAACGCCGTTTTCACAACTACAATAAATGTTACCTGATTTATCAATACAAAAACCATCCGGAAACCCCGGAGAGATAGTAGCGAAATGTTTACCTATCCCTAATACTTTATCCCGTACCGGATAGATACGTAGTTCATGTCTGCCATTTTTCGGAAAATCGACGATAGACATATCGGCAATGTACAGATATTTTTCATCAGGAGAAAATGCTAAACCGTTTGGCCGTTGAGTATCACTGGCTGCGATAGAAATGCTGTTATCAGCAGGATCATAACAATATACGTAGCACCCGATAATCTGGCTTTCTGATTTATATCCTTCATTATCGTTAATAATTCCGTAAGGCGGATCAGTAAACCAAATTGTCCCGTCAGAACGTACAACTACATCATTGGGTGAATTGAATCTTTTACCGTCAATCTTTTCAACCAATAGGTTAACACTTCCGTCTTTTTCTGTGCGGGAAATACCTCTTCTGCCATGTTCGCAGCTGATGATCCTCCCTTCTCTATCCAGTGTATTACCGTTGGTAAAATGCGAATATTTTCGCCATAAATGAACGCCATCATTTTCTGACCAGCGAAACATTCTATTCCCTTTTACGTCACTGAAAATAACTGCATCTTCTGTTGGTAGCCAAACAGGGCCTTCTGCCCAAATAGCCGGAGAACAGAGTAATTCTAAGTATGGTTTCATTATTATTACTCCTTTATATTCTTTGCAGTTTTTAAATAAAAAACACAGAAATTAGATCTGAATAATTTTGTTTCAGTTTCGACTAAGTAAGTTATGATGTTTTAATATCTTTATAACTCTGTCTTTAGGGATGGCATAAGATGTATTTCCATTTCTACCAACCATAGTTTCAGCTGCAAACATGGCATTAATAATGGCTTCCTCTGTAGCACTAACAGTTGCCTCATATAAAGGATCAAGTTTGTCATTGGGCAATATTTTAATTGTTTTTATATCTTCTCTGGAAAATGCATCGTTATTCGCGGTGGAGAATGCAATAAATATTTCCCCGCTGGTGTTTCTGGCCACGCCACCTATTTTGGCAAGCCCGAGAGAGACTCTTTTGGCTATTTTCTCTAACTGATGAGGTGCTAATGGGGCATCTGTAGCAACGACAGCGATGATAGAACCTGCATCCTTTATTTTTTTCTTATCTCCATGATATATCGGCATGAGATCCTTTATCTCTTGACCAACCGGAATTCCTGCAATAATTAGGTCATCTCTGAATCCGAAATTCCCCTGAACCAGTACCCCGACAGTATATCCGCCGTCTTTTTTATCTAAAACTCTTGATGAAGTCCCTGTGCCTCCCTTGAAATCAAAGAGGTTCATGCCTGTTCCACCACCGACATTACCTTCTTTTATCATTCCTGATTTAGCGCTATCCAATGCGTGATAGACATGTTCTTTTTTTACATGCATACCATTTATATCATTTAATATCCCATCCCATGTTTCTGTAACTACGGGGAGTAACCAAAATAAATCATCCTTAAGTGGTGATACCAGATGGTTATCAACCAGCCAGCTGATAGCTGAGTCTCTGACAACACCGACACTGTGCGTATTAGTGATTAATATCGGTGTTTCCAGAAAACCACTTTCCTGAACCCATTGGCTTCCCGTCATTTCCCCATTCCCGTTTAAAGAAAATATGCTGGAGAATACTGGGCTGAATTTTTTCCCTCTGGGTAATATTGCGGTTACGCCGGTTCTTATCGGCCCTTTCCCCACTTCCAGTTTTCCATTACCTTTGATCATGGTTGAATACCCAACAGTTACACCATTAACATCGGTAATTGCATTATATTTCCCAGTTGTGCCAGAAAAAGGAATGCCGAAATCTCTGGCTCTGGTTTCACTCTTGGCGAAAGAATTTGAGGTTATTATTATCGAGATAATTAATGTCGCCATTTTTATGATTTTTATCATAAATACTCCTTATTGTGATTAATCGGTTATCACTCTTTTATTATTAACTTATGGAAGTATTTAATTAAATCATGATTTGTATCGATACACAGTGCTATAAAAAATCACACAGCTGATACTATTTGATAAAAAATTGATTTCAAAGTGCCACTAATTACACGGTAATTTGAAATCAATAAGAAAATCGAGGTGAGTTTTTATTACTTCGGTAAACCAATCAGAAATTGATCATCAGATATTAAGTGATACGGAAGGCGTTTGGCGATCAAGGTAAACAATTGGGGCGGTAATATCGGCTTTTACAGTTTTAGCTGAGATTATTGTGAAAAATAGTGCTGCTATACACATACCCAGAGTTCTATTTATATTCCAAAAAGCCGATCTTTTCTGCGATATCATTTTTTCTTTTCCCCTATCCCATTAGTCAGATAAAAGTATAAATTTTCCTTACCATTATTCTTCAGGGTTAATATAGGTCATTAGAAAAAATTACACAATCATATTGAATTAACAGAAAAAAATATCTATTAGCTGGTATTCTTGTTCGGTATTGCTAGGCTTCATATTAGAGCTCCATATACATTAATGTTTTACATTCCCTATTCATTAACCAACAAAAAACATCAGAGAATACAAATGCATGACTACGGAATCTGGACGATTGTTACACCTGTCATCACCATCATATTAGCCATTCTAACCCGACAAGTGATGTTGTCATTGATGCTGGGGATTTTGGTTGGGTTCACGGTAATACATGATCACAACATTGTTTTGGGAATAAAAAGTACGCTCGAGGGAGTAATTGATACTTTTACGTCATCGGGAAATACCAAAACGGTTATTTTTATGATAATGATTGGCGGTATTATGCGGCTGGTTACTGTCACGGGCGGTGTACGGGCTTTGGTTCAACTATTAACTGACCGAACTAAAATTATTAAAAGTAAGAAAAACGTACAATTTCTGGCGATTATTATTTCTGCTCTTATTTTTATCGAAAGTTCCATCAACCAATTAGTGGCCGGTGCATCGACCAAAAACCTTGCCAGAAAGTATGCCATTCCTCCTGAAAAAATGTCCTATCTGATTCAGACTGCCGGTGTTTCTGTCTGCTCGCTGGCAATGATTAATGGCTGGGGCGCAGTCATGATGGGAATAGTCGGAGTGCAAATTTCCAATGGGCTAATTTCAGGTGAGCCTTTTGATATTGTTATACATTCTCTGGGATATAATCTGATGGCCTGGCTCTCACTTGCCAGCATATTATTTTATATTTTTACCAATATTTCCTGGGGCCCCATGAAAAAAGCAGAGCAGAATGCTTTGCATCAGCACAATACGCCAACACTGGACAGCAAAGAAACAGAATCTGATGAAGTTATTGAGCACCCTAACAGTAACAGTGTTCTGAATTTTTTTATCCCTATTCTGTCAACAGTGCTGATGGTTCCTGTCGCTCTCTATATTACTGGCGAAGGGGATTTCAGCAAAGGCAGTGGCTCAACATCCGTTTATTGGGGGGTGATGTTTGGTACGGTTATTTCTTTCTTTTGGTTCTTAGGCCGCCGGATTTTATCCATTAATACCTTTTTTGAAGAAATTTATATTGGTTATGCCAGTATGCTGAAAATCAGCTCTATTATGATTCTGGCATTCTTAATGGGAACAGTTTCGGCTGATCTGAATACGGGGGCTTATATTGCACAGATCACACATGGTGTACTCCCTGTCGGATTCTCAGTAGGTTTTATCTTTGTCATCAGCGCTATCATGTCACTGGCAACCGGCACATCATGGGGAACTTTTGCGATTATGATCCCGATTGGTGTGCAACTTGGCCTTTCGGTTGGGATGCCGGTGGAATATATGATTGGAGCGGCCATTTCCGGCTCTATTTTCGGTGATATGACTTCACCCATTTCTGGTGATGCGATAGTGGCGTCAATGGCAACAGATTGTGATCATATCGAACATATCCGTACACAGATGCCCTACGCTCTTGTGACAGCCAGTATTGTACTGAGTATCTATCTCTATTTAGGATTTACTTACTGAGTATTCTTTTTCGGGCAAAAATCTGGCGGCTTTACTTTATAAATAAGCCAGCCGCCAGATAACTAACTAATAATTTGCGGTCGGCCAGTCAATATAGCCTTCTGCTCCAGAACCGTAGTGGGTATTACGATCCAGACCAGTCAGTTCAATATTATAACGCAGGCGATTTACCAGATCAGGGTTAGAAATAAACGGACGTCCAAATGCAACTGCATCAACTTTTCCTTCCGAACGGCGGGAAATGGCCATTTCGAAGTCATAATTATTATTACCGATATAAGCTCCTTCAAACAGAGAGCGTAGAGCATCCAAATCAACACCTTCAGGAATCAGACGGTCTTTCCCTGTTGTTCCTTCCACAAAATGTAGGTAAGCCAGTTTGAATGGGTTTAGTTGTCGGATCAGATAGCTATAAGTCGCCATAACATTGCTATCAAGTGGAGTTTCACCGACTTCGGTTGTAACAGGTGACAACCGGATGCCAACCCGACCATCTCCCCATACGCCGGTAACAGCTTTTACCACTTCCAGAACCAGACGAACCCGGTTTTCAATAGATCCACCGTATTGATCGGTTCGGTGGTTGGTTGAATCGCGTATGAATTGCTCCAAGAGATAATTGTTGGCTGAATGAATTTCTACACCGTCGAATCCTGCTCGTTTGGCGCATTCTGCTGCGTGCCTGTATTGCTCAATAATGCCGGGAATTTCATCCGTATTCAGGGCACGTGGCATCGAGGCTTCCTGCAAGCCTTTTACGGTATAAATATTTCCTGCTGCTTTTATAGCAGAGGGAGCTACAGGCGATTCACCGTTAGGTTGCAGATCAACATGGGAACAGCGGCCGACATGCCATAATTGCATCACTATTTTTCCACCCACTGCGTGAACGGCATTAGTGACTTTTTTCCATTCAGTTACCTGTTCTTCAGTCCAGATGCCGGGGGTCATGGCATATCCTCGTCCCTGAGCTGAAATATTGGTTGCTTCTGAAATGATCAAACCGGCGCTGGCGCGCTGGGTATAATAGGTCACCATCATTTCGTTCGGCACCCCTTCTTCATTAACACGAGTCCGAGTTAATGGCGCCATAACAATACGGTTAGCAAGCTCGATTTCTCCTAACTTAACCGGTGAAAAAAGGTCGGTACGAATACTATTGTCAGCCATAATATTTCCTTTAATAATTGACCAGTCGTCTACAAAAAAGATAAAAAAAAATGCGACTACGATAGTAGCCGCTGGGTCGTCTCTATGGCGGAGTCAAATGGAGCGGTATCTTTAGCTACTTTAGCGACAAGAAATGCCCCCAGCCATAGTTGATATAGTGATTCAGCTAGTACGCGAGGCGATATATCCGCTGAGATAGAGTTATCACTCTGCCCTGACTCAATACACTGTGTCAGTTGATCGATAATGTCGACAGTACCTCGACAAAGAATTGTTCTCATTCCTTCAGAAAGGTCGCAGACCTCAGCCCCTAATTTAACCGTCAGGCATTTATCTTCAGGCTGGCCTGTTGTCTGTATTTCAGAACAGACGCGGAAATAGTTGAGCAAACGCTCACGAGCGGTGCCTTCGGTTGAGGATAAAAGCGTTCTGGCCCTGGACAAATATTCATTGAAATATTCCTTCAACAAGATCTGTCCAAACTCTTCTTTTGATTTGAAATAGTAATAAAATGAACCTTTGGGGACACCGGCAGCTGTGACCAGTTCGGCCAACCCAACGGCAGTGTAACCTTTGTGAGCGATAATTGATTTGGCAACATCCAGAATATGTTGCCTTGTGTCTGATGCAGATTTTTTCATAATGCTTTTATCATAATCATAATACTGACTGGTCGTCTAGTTATTTGTCTTATAAATTTCACAACTGATTATGAAATAGCATTGGTCTGTTTCTGATGCGTGACTGGTAAATTTTGTTTATCACATATCTTCCTTTTCTATTTGAGGTGTCAGGTATGGAATCGTTACCACTTATCAGAGTATTAGGAAAAAGTGACGTTAAAGATTACCGAGAACTTCGGCTTGAATCTTTGTACATCAATCCCGAATCTTTTGGTTCAACGTATCAAGAGGAATCAACTAAAAATGAGCAGGAGTTTATCACCAGAATAACGGGCTCTTTGATTTTGGGCGCTTATTTAAATAATGAGTTAATTGGTATGATTGGATTTCAGCAAAATAGCAACTATAAAACCTTACATAAAGGAGTTATCTGGGGTTTTTATGTCAAACCGGGTTATCGTGGTTTGAAAGTTGGCGAAAAGCTAATGGATAACTTAATAATATTACTGAAAAAAAGTAACGTTAAAAAGTTATCATTAGCTGTGGTTGAAGAGAATGTCTCAGCGATTCATTTATATGAAAAAATGGGATTCAAGGTATATGGGAAGGAACCTATCTCATTAAAAATTAATGAAGAAAAATACGTCAATAATATCTTGATGTGTCTGTTCATCTAAGTGTTAATTCAAAGCCAATTATCACGTTTCAACCCGTTTTTACAGCGAAACGTGATTTTTGCTTCATAGGATTTAATCATTCGTTACGAATGAGTGTATTCGCGGATAAAAGATCTGCTGCCCGATGGCATAGCTCTGTAAATATAGCAATTTCGCCCTGAGACATATGCGATGTGACAATATCAGCCATATTGCATTTACTTGCTTCGGTTCGCTGCAAGAATACCAATCCCTTCGGGCTTAATTTAGTGAGCAGTTCGCGCTTATCATGCTCACTCGATTCTTGTTTAACCAGCTCCTTATCTTTAAGTGAGCGTAAAATCTTCGATGTTTTTGAGCGGGTAAAACCGAGCTTTTCGCCAATAACGCCGGGGTTCATGGATTGATATTGCCGGAGTAAATGTAATACATCATATTGAGCCCAGGAAACGCCTTCAGGGTTTACCATCGTTCTTCTTGCAACAAGAACGCACTGGAGCCTGCTCAATGCATCTCCAAAAGGTGTTATCGCAATATCATGAGTGTTCTGATTATCCGTTTTCATATAACGCTTTTCTTTCTGTGATTCAGCTAACGGTAAATGGCAGGAGAAAATCATCCCGCCACTGTCTAAATTTTTTACTCAAGTCGCCCTACTATTGTGATAAATATCCTCCATCAACAGGATAAATCCCCCTTGTGCAAAAGCTGGATTTTCCTGATAAAAGAAATGAAATAAATTCAGCAACTTCTTCCATTTTAGCCATTCTTTTCATGGGGTGGCAGTTTGAAAAGCGGTGTAATACTTCTTCTGGAAGCTCATTTACCTTTGGAGTACTAACATAACCAGGGGCAACTGCATTTACCCGGATATTCTTACATGCAAATTCCAGTGCGGCGGTTTTCGTTAAACCAATCACGCCATGCTTTGCTACGGTGTAAGGTGATAAGCCAGCAATACCAACGAACCCATTAACGGCTGACAAATTAACTATCGCCCCTCCTCCTGATTTCAGCATCGCTGGGTATTTCATATTTCATGCAATAGAAAACACTGCTCAATGTGGTGGAAATAACCCGATCCCAATTCTCCAGTGTTTGCTCTGGTATGGTTTTATTATGTTCACCTGTTATTCCGGCACTATTGACTGCAAAATCCAGCCTTCCAAAATAACTCACTGTGTTATCAATTAAACGGCGAACTTGGGCTGGATCAGACACATCACACTGAATACCCAGAGCGCGCCTACCATCAGGTGATAAGGATTTAGCCTTATTTTCAACTGAAAACTTAGATTTGGATGCAATGACAACACTGGCCCCTTTTGCATATAAAATGTCCGCAACTTTTTCTCCGATCCCATTTGTGCTACCAGTAATAATAGCTACCCGACTGTTAAAACTCATAAATCCCTCCGTATCATTTTTACTATTGAGACACATGGATTTATCTGACTTTAACAGCCGATAGTGACAATTTTTGTCAGCAATATAGTTTCCATTTGGAAAATATATTTGATGTTTGTTAAAAAATTCACGGGGATGATATCCGTGTTTTCAGAATATTAGTTTCCATTCAGAAACTATAAATGCAGAATTTCATAAACACGAATACAGACTGACAATGCTTTTTACTTTTTCCAGTACCGTTTGCAGGGATTTTTGTTCTATCGAACCGATAGCAAGACGGATTGCATGTGGCACATATGAAGATGTAGCAAACGGCTCGGCTGTGGATACTGATATATGCTCCTTCATTAAAGCCATTGTAACCTGATCTGCCCTTACCCCCTCATCCAGCGGAAGCCAGACAAAATAGGATGATGGATGGCTGATATATCTCATCCCTTTAAAGACGCGTTTAACAATGAGTTGACGTGCTTGTGCATCATGACGTTTATCTTCTTCTAATTGGGTGATCATTCCGTTAGTGATCCACTCACAGGTAATGGCGGTAATTAAAGCCGGGGTATTCCATGTTGTTACCCTGATTATCCGTTCAAGTGCGGGGATCTTTTCTACCGAAGCAGCAATAAAACCAACGCGTAATCCGGTCGCAATACTTTTTGAAAAACCAGAAACATAGATTGTGGATTCAGGAGCCAGTTCCGCTAAGGGCGGCGGTGCATTCTCGACAAGAAAAGCATAAGAACCATCTTCAATCAGCAGCAGGTTATATTGTCGTGCCAGCGCCACCAGACGTTGCCGATGTTGCCGGCTCATCACCCATCCTAATGGATTGTGTAATGTAGGCATGGTATAGAACGCCCGCACATGCCGACGCTGACATAGCTTTTCCAGTGCATCCAGATCAGTCCCCTCGTTACCCGCAGGAACTGAAACAAGCTCCAGATGATAAGTCTTTGCCAGCGCTTTAAAACCCGGGTAAGTCAGAGTATCTACTGCAACTACATCACCGGGTTTCAACATAGCCATAACTGTTGTGGCTAAACCATGCTGAGCACCGCTAACGATAAGGGTATTATCTGTCGTGATACTCTTTAATCCCCTTGTTTTCAGATATTGCGCTATCACCGTTCGTTCATGCAAACGCCCGCCATGTGGTTGGTAACGAAGTAATGCTTCAAGATCGCCGGAAGTCGCCAGTTGGCGGAGGGAATTTCGCAACAATTCTGTCTGGGAGGGAAAAGAGGGATAGTTAAAACTTAAATCAACCATATCTGAAGCTACATGGTGTTCTATACCCAAATCCGCAGGTAATGATATTTCCCGGACAAATGTCCCTCTCCCTGTCTCCCCACTCACGAGTCCCATCGCTTCAAGTTCAGTATAAACCCGGGTTGCTGTGACTAAAGACATCTTTTCATCGATAGCCAGCTGTCGGTGAGTAGGCAGGCGTGTTCCGGGAGGCAAACGGCCCGTTCGTATATCAGCAGCAAATTTATCAACTATAAATTTATATCGAGAGTGTGCCATTAAAAAAAGCCTCCGGTTTCAGTGCATTTCTCATGATAACGCCTGATTTATATGCGATTTGTACGGAAATGTATTCATGACAATAATTTGATTGTCATGAATGTGAGCAATATCATGATTTATCGTTATCACAGGTTGGTCAGTATTTTATTTATAGGCTTCAGTTAGATACTCGATAAACTCCAAGTTACAACGGGTAATATGAGGTGAGTTCTTATATTTCCCCGCGGTGCGGGGAGATAGACACGTATCTTGAAGTCGAGTTGGTATAGAATCTAATTACATGAGGTTTCAGAACAAACATGAAAAGTTTAACCATGAAACAGGATAGAACGAACGGATGGTTTAATGGCTTTCTTGGTGTATTGATTTTCAGTGGCTCTTTACCTGCAACAAAAGTGGCAGTAATGGATTTTGACCCTGTGTTTCTGACTGTTGCCCGGGCATCCATTGCCGGTTTATTGGCTCTGGTCATCTTATTAATTTTAAAAGAAAAGCGCCCTAAGTTAGAACAAATCGCGTCTCTGGTTATCGTTTCTATCGGTGTGGTCGTTGGCTTCCCTCTTCTCACCGCACTGGCACTGCAATATATAACTTCTGCTCACTCCATTGTATTTTTGGGTTTACTGCCTCTGGCAACAGCCATCTTTGGTGTATGGCGTGGAGGAGAACGTCCCCGTCCTGCTTTCTGGGTGTTTTCTGTCATCGGCAGTGCACTGGTTGTGGGGTTCGCATTTACTCAGGATTCAAGCGCTTCACTGACCGGAGATCTATTAATGCTGGCATCTGTCATTGTCTGCGGGCTTGGTTATGCGGAAGGCGCAAAGGTTTCCCGGGAACTGGGTGGCTGGCAGGTGATATGTTGGGCCTTACTCATCTCATTACCCATCATGCTGATTCTGACATTGATATATATACCGGATACATTTAAAAACGTCAGTATGCCTGCCTGGATAAGCCTTGGGTATGTTTCACTCTTCAGTATGCTGATCGGGTTTATTTTCTGGTATCGCGGTTTAGTACAAGGAGGAATTGCTGCTGTCGGTCAGCTTCAATTACTTCAACCCTTTTTAGGACTGGCTTTAGCTGCGAGTTTGCTGGGTGAATCTGTAAGCTTCCTTATGGTTATTGTAACGATTGGTGTAGTTTTCTGTGTCTTTGGCTCCCGACGATTTGCAAGATAGCCTCCGATCAGGTGAAACCATCTTCTTACCTCTTGGGAAGGTGGTATTCATCGTGTTGATGTTCCTTCCGTCGGTTCACACTTCAGCCGTTTAGTTCCCCCCTCTGCTTTGATAATACGTTAACACTCCCTATAAATATTAATTAATATTATTATAACCACTCGTTACTCCTGCCACATTAAACTGCCGATCAAGCTTCATTCTTTTACCTTTTTGGACTTACGGAATACATGGGTAAAACAAAATAAACATAAGAATTTTTTTATTATTTTGTTTCTGTTTAAGTTCATTGGTTTAGTTTTGATAACGTATTATTAATGCCACCTACGTTGGCATCCTGATATGCAAGTTAAGCACTATCCTCGCGCTTGAAGAAATAACCTAGATACCTTTTTGTTCTGAATGAAGCACTTGTATACAAAATACAACGCTCTATCTGTGCCTGTTAATACAGGGGTTATTTCGTAATCGCAAGAATTATATCAGGTTTTTTAGTTGACAGATTAATCTATGAGATTCTGGAGCTATAAAATGCATACACAACGTAACCACAAACCATCATGTGGTGAATTCTCACTAAGCTCTACTCAACAAGTTATTTGGTTAGACCAAATGACCCGCCCTAATTCCTCCGATTACAACCTCAGTATATTAATTCTTCTTGAGGGGGAGCTGGACGAATTATTATTTATTCAGGCGCTGGAAGCCGTCGTTTCTCATCATGATGCTTTACGTTTAAAACTCATTGAGACTTACGGGATGCCACGGCAAACGTTTGTTGAGACTCTCCCGCTTCCCTTAACGGTATACGATTTTTCACAGGAAACTGATGCTGAATTCCGCGCCGAACAGCAGATGCACGCTAATTTTATACGCCCGTTTTGTTTATATAATGAATTGTGGCATACCGGATTATTTAGGGTTGGTGAGAACCGTTGGTACTGGCAATTCTGCTGTCATCATTTGATATTAGATGGTATGGGATTAAAACTGATCTTCAAGGAGCTTTTAGAACACTACAGGCATTTAGCGACCGGTGAAAATTTGCCTGATATAGCCCCTTCTTATCTTGATTTTATTACTGAAGATCAAGCCTATCTTAATTCTAAATTATACATGCGAGACTTACAGTTCTGGCAGAAGCGCTATGAAACGTTGCCATCAGCCCTGCTTCCACTGCCGCATTCAAGGACGCCGGCCACGAGTGAATTTGCTAAACCCGTCTTTTGGCAACTGGATAAAACACTTTCTCAGCAGATAGAAAATATCGCAGCCGCTCATGGATTATCTGTCCTTCATTTTATGTATGCCATTTTAGCTTGCTATTTTACTCGTATTAACGGTACAGAAGAGATTGTTATAGGCATCCCCGTCCACAACCGAAAAAATAAAAAACAAAAATCGACACTCGGTATGTTTTCGTCAATCATCCCTATCAGAGTGACCATTCACGCGGATGATTCTGTTCTTGATATTATGCATAAAGTAGCGACTGAGCTGCATCATTGCTATAAACATCAACGATTCCCCATTACTGAGATCAATCAGCATACACAAATCAAACAAAAAACTGGGCGTAGCCAACTTTTTGATATCGCCCTGTCATTTGAGCCATTCAATGTCTGTGTCAGTATGGAAAATATAGCCATGACGTTAAAAGGCTCCTATCGTGGCGTGATGTTTCCGCTTTCAATTGCAATTCACCAATATTCAATCTCCACACCCCACCAGATTGAAAAGGAAAATAAACCTTTCACTATTGAATTCAGCTACGACAGTAATTATCTGAGTTATGAAGAAGTTATCACCCTTCAATCCCGGCTGGCACTGTTAATCGAAGCCGCAGTGATATCACTGGATACAAAGGTTAAACATGTTCCTCTCTTACCTGAGACAGAGAGGCATAACCTGTTGTTCACGTTCAATAATACCGAAGCTGAATTTCCGCAAGATGCGCTCATCCACGAGTTGTTTGAACAACAAGCAGCACTTACCCCAGACGCTACCGCTGTAGTATTTGAAGAACAGTCCCTCAGTTATAACGAACTTAACCGTCGGGCCAATCGGCTAGCGCATTATCTGATTGCGTTGGGAGTACAGCCCGATGATCGGGTTGCGCTTTGTGTTGAACGTAGCCCGGAAATGATTGTGGGGTTGTTGGGCATTCTCAAGGCTGGGGCAGCTTACGTCCCCCTCGATCCCCGCTATCCCACGGACCGCTTGCGCTATATGCTCCATGAAGCCGCCCCTGTGGCTCTGTTCACACAGTCCGAGCTAGTTGCAAGGTTAGAAAACGACTTGCCTACCGTGCTGCTGGATACTCCTGCTTTATCTGCCTTTGATGACATGCCGGATACAAACCCTGATTGCCGTACCCGCGGGCTGAATTCACACCATCTGGCCTATGTGATTTACACCTCCGGCTCCACCGGAAACCCCAAGGGGATTATGGTGACTCATTGCAACGTCATCAATCTGTGTACGGGGTTGCAATCGGTGATCAATTTAACTACGCCGGGTCGTACCGCCCTGAATGCCAGTATTGTGTTTGACGCTTCAGTACAAAGTTGGCTGCAATTGCTTGCCGGTCATACATTGGTCATCATTCCGGAGGCTATTCGTGCCAATGGAACGCAGCTTTGGCGTTATCTGGCTCATCACGAGGTGGATCTGTTTGACTGCACACCTGTGCAGCTACAATGGCTGCTGAATGCGGGGTTAGGTACCGATGTGGGTTATCAGCCCCAACAGGTTTTAATCGGAGGAGAGGCTATTTCACCTGTTGTCTGGTCGCGCTTACAACAAATAGAAACGCCCCGTTTTATTAATGTCTACGGCCCGACAGAATGTACTGTTGATGCGACCTTTTGTTCGGTAGATCATTCCCTGCCATACCCCAGCATCGGTCATCCGATAGCCAATACCCGAATCTATATTCTTGATGCTTATGGTCAGCCAGTGCCTCTGAGCGTAACCGGCGAGATTTATATCGGGGGGGCTGGCGTTGCCCGGGGTTATCTGAACCAGCCTGAACTGACGGCAGAACGTTTTGTTGTCGATCCTTTTAGCTCACAGCCTGATACCAGAATGTACAAAACCGGCGATCTAGGCCGCTGGTTGCCGGATGGCAATATCGAATATCTTGGACGTAATGATTTTCAAATCAAACTGCGAGGCTTCCGTATTGAACCGGGAGAAATCGAAGCACATCTGATGCAGTGTCAGGGGGTAAAGGATGCGATTGTTATTGTCCGTGAAGATACGGAAGGTGATACCCGCTTGGTGGCTTATCTCTGTGCTGAAACAGGTACGGAACTGGTGCCAGTTGATCTGCACCGACAACTGGCACACCATTTGGCAGAGTATATGCTCCCCTGTGCGTTTGTCATTTTAGATACTTTCCCACTAACTCCTAACGGTAAGCTCGATCGTAAGGCGCTACCCGCTCCGGACTTATCCGCTGTGATCACCCATGATTATGCTGCACCAATTGGAGATGTGGAAACTGCGTTAGTGGAAATCTGGCAGGATTTACTGGGAGTGGATCGTGTCGGACGCCATGACCATTTCTTTAAACTGGGCGGACACTCTTTGATTGCTGTTAACCTGATTGAACAATTGCGTAATCGGGGGTATTCACTAGACGTATCCGCTGTCTTTGCTACACCGCTGCTGACAGAGATGGCACAGGCGATACAGACAGGAATGGATGTACCGAGGGTTCCGGATCTGGTTCCCCCCAACCGCATTCCCGAGGGCTGCACAGTTATTACGCCTGAGATGCTGCCACTGGTGACGCTGTCACAAAGCGAAATTGACACCGTCATTGCAACTGTAACCGGCGGGGTCGCTAATGTGCAGGATACCTATCCGCTGTCACCTTTACAGGCCGGTATTCTGTTCCACTACCAGTTGCAGGAAAATGACGATACCTATCTGTTAAACACCCTGCTGGCTTTTGATACCCAAGCGCGTCTGGAGGCTTTCCTTGCAGCTCTGCAACAGGTCATCGATCGCCATGATATCCTGCGTACCGCCTTCTGTTGGCAGGGGCTGAGTCAGCCAGTACAAGTGGTCTGGCGACAGGCTCCGTTACTTGTGACATCATTTATCCCCACGTCCGTACAGAATATTCCGTCTCAGTTACAAGCGCACATCGCTCAACGAATGAATATCAGTCAGGCACCCTTATTTACCGCCAGTACCGCCCACGATCCGGCCAGTAACGAGTGGCTGCTGGGGCTGAGTTTTCATCATCTGGTTAGTGATCACGTGACACTAGAGTTGATCATGGATGAAATCCAGCAATTATTACAAGGAGAAGTCGAGTCCCTGCCTGCGCCACTGCCATACCGCAACTTTATTGCCCAAATGCTGAACATACCGCCTTCAGTGCATGAAGATTACTTCCGCGAGCGGCTCGCCGAGATTGATGAATCCACCGCCCCCTTCGGCCTGCTCAATGTACAGGGGGATGTTACAGATGTGACGGAAGCCCAATTGTGTCTGGATATCACGTTGGTGCAAACCCTCCGCGCACTGGCTCGTCAACTGGGGATCAGTCCGAGTGTGCTGTTCCATGTCGCGTGGGCACAGGTGTTGGCCCACACCAGCGGACGTGATGACGTGGTCTTCGGCACGGTGTTGTCGGGACGATTGCAAGGCACCACAGGGGCCGATCAGGTGATGGGGATGTTTATCAACACCCTGCCGGTCAGAATCTCCCTGAGCAATCAGACTGTACTTGAAGTGGTTCGGGCAACGGCAAAAGATCTGGCTGACCTGCTGGAACATGAGCAATTTCCACTCGCTCTCGCCCAGCGTTGCAGCGGTGTTACACCTCCCCAGCCTTTATTCAGTGCCCTGCTTAACTATCGTCATACTTCGTCCCACGGTTCGTCGGATTCCACGGAGAACCCCAGATGGGAAGGTGTTCGTCTGTTGTCTTCTAAAGAATGGACAAACTATCCGCTGGATCTGTCGGTGGATGATTTTGGGGACGATTTTGCACTGGTCGTTCAGGCAGTGAACAGTGTCGATCCACGTCGGGTGGTGAATTATCTGTATACTGCTCTTTGTGGGTTGACTGAGGCACTGCAAAACAATCCCAGTCAGCCTGTGTGGGCGCTGTCCATTCTGCCGGTAGCTGAACGTCAACAGTTACTGGAAGTCTTCAATGCCACACAAACTGACTTCCTTCCGTCAAATGCACTTATCCATACGTTGTTTGAGCACCGGGTGCAACAAGCTCCGGAGGCCATCGCCATCATTTCTGAACCTAGATCCCTCAGTTATGGTGAGCTGAACCAGCGCGCCAACCAGTTGGCTCATGCCCTGATTGCGGCAGGTATCCGGCCGGATGATCGGGTTGCCCTGTGTATCGAACGCAGCCCGGATATGATTATTGGCATTCTGGGTATCTTAAAAGCCGGTGCGGCGTATGTACCGCTTGATCCGAATTACCCGGATAAGCGACGGGCTTACGTGCTGTCTGACAGTACACCTAAACTACTTCTCACCCAACAGCATTTACAGGCACAGGCTCAGAACCATGATATCCCTGTCTGGTTCTTGGATGAGGCTGATTATCTGGAACGGGTAGCTCAATACTCTGTCACTAATCCTGAACCGGAGCAACTGGGATTACAACGTCATCATCTGGCCTATGTGATCTATACCTCGGGTTCGACGGGGCTACCCAAAGGCGTGATGGTTGAGCATCGTAATGTGGTGAACTTTATTCATGCCCAGTGTCAGATAACCGCTCTTAATGCAACAGATCGCGTCCTGCAATTTGCCACAATCGCCTTTGATGCGTCCGTGGCAGAAATTTTCCCGACACTGGCAACAGGTGCTACCTTAGTATTGCGGCCTAATCACCTTCAGATACCGGATGCCGCTTTCAGCCACTTCCTGCAAGAACAAGCCATCAGCGTTGTCGATATACCGACCGCGTTCTGGCATCAGTGGGGACAGGAAATCAAAGCCGGTCGCAGTGGGTTCAGTTCAACCCTGCGTTCAATTACGGTCGGCGGGGAAAAAACTAACCTTCACTCTCTTGTTGACTGGCAATCTCTGCCTGAAACACAACACTGTCGCTGGACAGACACCTACGGCCCAACGGAAGCGACTGTCATTGTAACCTCTCTGTCACTCAATGGTGGCACCTTACTCGATGCGGCTGAAACGCTGTCCATTGGTCGCCCAATCGCCAACTGTCGAATTTATCTACTGGATAAAACACAACAACTGGTGCCTCTGGGCGTGACGGGTGAAATTTATATCGGTGGTGAGGGCGTAGCACGGGGTTACCTGAATTGTTCTGACTTGACTGCTGAGCGCTTTGTTGCTGACCCGTTCAGTTCCCAACCGGATGCAAGAATGTATAAAACCGGCGATCTGGGGCGCTGGCTACCGGACGGCAATATCGAATATCTGGGTCGTAATGATTTTCAGGTCAAGATCCGGGGATTTCGCATCGAGCCGGGGGAAATTGAAGCACAATTAGTGGCCTGTCAAGGTGTCAGGGAAGCGGTGGTTATCGCCCATAAGACGGATAAGGATGAACAACGCCTGGTGGCTTACCTTGTGCCACAACCTGATGTTACGCTGGAAGCAGCCGATCTGCGTGAGCAGCTGAAAAGTTGTCTGGCGGATTATATGTTGCCCAATGCCTTTGTCATGTTAGATATCTTCCCACTGACCCCCAACGGCAAGCTCGACCGTAAGGCGCTGCCCGCACCGGACTTGTCAACGGTCATTACCCGAAACTATGAAGCACCAGTGGGTGAGGTGGAAACGGCACTGACAGAAATTTGGCAGGAATTACTGGGACTGGAACGGGTCGGTCGTCATGACCATTTCTTTGAACTGGGCGGGCATTCGTTGATCGCGGTCAGCCTAATTGAACAGTTACGCCGTCGGGGATATTCACTGGAGGTACGCAGCATTTTTGCAACCCCATTGCTTTCGGAAATGGCGCAAGCAATACACGCACAACAGGATACTTCCGATATTTTTGTTCCCGCCAATCGTATTCCCGATGGTTGCACACATATTACCCCGGATATGCTACCGTTGGTGACGCTGTCACAAACTGAAATTAACACGATTGTTGCAACTGTGGCGGGGGGGGTGGCTAATGTACAGGATATCTACCCGCTGTCGCCCTTGCAGGAAGGTCTTTTATTCCACCACCAGTTACAGGAAGATGGGGATGCCTATCTGTCAAATAGCCTGCTGGCTTTTGATACCCGTTCCCGTCTGGATACCTTTCTGAATGCTTTGCAACAAGTGATAGACCGCCATGATATTCTGCGGACAGCTTTCTGCTGGCAGGGACTGTGCAAACCCATGCAGGTAGTCTGGCGAGAAGCAAAACTGTCGGTGATGTCGTTTATTCCCATATCGGCAGAAAATATTCCGTCACAATTGCAGGCAAATATCACCAACCGATTGGATATCACTCAGGCTCCGTTGTTTACTGCCAGTACTGTCTATGATCCCGCCTCTGAGGAATGGTTGTTGGCACTGAGTTTCCATCATTTGGTCTGCGATAATATGACACTGACGTTGATCATGGATGAAATTCAACAGCTATTACAGAAACAGACGGTACAGGGGCAGGCGATTGAGCTAACTCCGCCACTGCTGTACCACAATTTTATTGCCCAGACCCTTAACGTACCGGATTCGGTACATGAAGACTATTTCCGTCAACAACTTGCGGACATTGATGAACCCACCGCACCTTTCGGTTTGCTTAATGTACAAGGCAATGGCACTGATGTGACGGAATCCCGTTTATCACTGGATAAAACACTGGCTCATACTCTGCGCGCGCAGGCTCGGCGTTTAGGCATCAGTGCGAGTGTGCTGTTCCATGTCGCTTGTGCACAAGTTTTGGCTAAAATCTGCGGACAAGAAAAAGTCGTATTCGGCACAGTGCTATTGGGACGATTACACGGCTCAGCCGATGCCGATCAAATGATGGGGATGCTGATTAATACCCTGCCAATCCGAGTCTCCTTGAGTAATTTTAGTGTATTGGAAGTTGTGCAGGCGACAGCCAAAAATCTGGCAAACTTACTGGAACATGAACAAGCTCCGCTGGCATTGGCGCAGAATTGCAGTGGTGTTATCCCTCCGATGCCGCTGTTCAGTGTATTGTTCAACTATCGTCACGGCTCATCCATTCCCGCAGAGGCAGAAAAGCGAGTCTGGAAAGGAATACGCCTGCTGGCATCAGTAGAGAGAACAAACTACCCCATCACCCTTTCAGTGGATGATACAGAGGATGGTTTCACGTTGGTGGCTCAAAGCGTAGCTGGCGCCGAACCCTGCCGATTGGTGAATTACCTGCACACAGCCCTGAGTGAATTAGTTAACACGCTGATGACCGAACCCCAGCGGCCTGCGCTTGATTTATCTATTCTGCCTGCGGCTGAACGCCAGCTATTGTTGGAAAATTTCAATGCCACACAGGCTGATTTTCCACAGGATACCTTGATCCACGAACTGTTTGAACAACAGGTTGACCGAACGCCAGAAGCGATTGCCGTGGTGTGGGAAGGGAAAACGCTCAGCTATAGCGAACTTAATCGTCAGGCTAACCAGTTGGCCCATTATCTGATTGAATTGGGCGTAAAACCGGATGATCGGGTGGCTATCTGTGTCGAACGCAGCTTAGACATGATCGTGGGGATATTGGCTATCCTCAAGGCTGGCGGCGCTTATGTACCCCTTGATCCGGCCTATCCTGCTGACCGATTAACTTATATGCTGGCTGATGCCGACCCCGTGGTGCTACTGCTCCAAACAACACTGAGCGAAATCTTTGAGGAGCTTGCATTACCGATTGTCAGACTTGATGATCAGCTCTTACCCACGCTGGCGAACCAGCCCGAAACTAATCCGGTTGCCGCAGCGCAGGGACTCACTCCATGCCATATGGCGTATGTGATTTATACCTCCGGCTCCACCGGTCAACCGAAAGGCGTGATGGTAGAACATACCAATGTCACCCGCCTGCTGGCAGCGACACAGTCGAGATTCCGGTTTGATAACAACGATATCTGGACACTGTTCCACTCTTTTGCCTTCGATTTCTCCGTATGGGAATTATGGGGAGCGCTGGCTTATGGTGGGCGCCTGGTCGTTATTTCGACTGAATGTGCCCGCTCACCTCAGATGTTCTATGAGTTGCTTTGCCGTGAACAAGTGACTGTTCTGAACCAGACTCCCAGCGCCTTCCGTCAGCTCATTGTCGCGCAGAATGCAATGCCGCACGCGCAACACACCCTGCGTTGCATTATTTTTGGCGGTGAAGCGTTAGAGTTGCATACCCTCGCGCCGTGGGTTGACCGCAATCCCACCGAGCAGACGCGTCTGGTGAATATGTATGGCATCACGGAAATTACTGTACATGCTACCTATCGTGAACTGACCGAACCGGATGTTTATTCAGGGAAAGGCAGTTTGATTGGTCAGCCCCTTGACGATTTACGTATCTATGTCCTTGATGTCTATGGTCAGCCTGCCCCTCTGGGCGTAGCGGGCGAACTCTATGTTGCCGGTGCAGGCGTGGCACGTGGTTATCTGAACCGACCGGAACTCACCTCAGAGCGTTTCCTGCCTGACGTGTTCTCTGATAAACCCGGGATGCGTATGTACAAAACCGGCGATCTGGCCCGTTGGCTGCCGGATGGCAATCTCGAATACCTCGGCCGGAATGATTTTCAGGTGAAACTACGTGGTTTCCGTATTGAATTAGGAGAAATTGAAGCAGGCCTGATGCAGTGCCCGGGCGTACAGGAGGCCGTCGTGATAGCCCGTGAAGACGCTGAAGGGAATACCCGTCTGGTGGCCTATCTCTGTGCTGAAGCGGGTACAGAACTGGTGCCGGTTGATCTGCGCCGACAACTGGCACAACATCTGGCGGAGTATATGATCCCCAGCGCCTTTGTCATGCTCGATAGCTTCCCGCTGACCCCTAACGGCAAGCTCGACCGCAAGGCCCTGCCCGCACCGGATTTATACGCTGTGATCACCCGGGATTATGAAGCACCGATCGGTGACGTAGAAATTGCGTTGTCGGAAATCTGGCAGGAGTTACTGGGACTGGAACGGGTCGGACGTCACGACCATTTCTTTGAACTGGGCGGGCACTCCCTGATTGCCGTCAGCCTGATAGAACAGTTACGCAGCCGGGGATATTTACTGGAGGTGCGTAGCATTTTTGCCACACCGTTGCTTTCGGAGATGGCGCAGGCGATACAGGCCCGGCAAGGTGCGCCGGATATGCTTGTCCCACCCAACCGTATTCCTGACGGTTGTACACGCATTACCCCCGATATGTTGCCGCTGGTAACGCTGTCACACACTGAGATTGATTCGATTGTCGCAACTGTGGCGGGTGGCGTGGCTAATGTACAGGATATCTACCCACTGTCACCCTTGCAGGAAGGTATTTTATTCCATCACCAGTTGCAGGAAGACGTCGATACTTACTTATTAAACACGCTGTTAGCTTTTGATACCCGCTCCCGTCTGGATACCTTTCTGAACGCTCTGCAACAAGTGATAGACCGCCATGATATTCTGCGCACAGCGTTTTGTTGGCATGGACTGAGCCAGCCAGTACAGGTGGTTTGGCGGCAAGCAAAACTGCCTGTGACATCGTTTGTTCTAGCGCAACAACAGCCGCCGCAGAGCATCTCCCGACTGGATATTACTCAGGCTCCGTTGTTTGCCGCCAGTATTGCTCTCGACTCGGACAGTAACGAATGGCTTCTGACGCTGAATTTTCACCATCTGGTCAGTGATCATATGACACTGGAATTTATTATGAAGGAGATTTTTCTGTTATTAGACGGTCAGGAAGAATCTCTACCTGCACCACTGCCTTATCGTAACTTTATCGCCCAGATTCTGAAAATACCGAATTCAGTACATGAAAGTTACTTCCGTGAGCGGTTTGCCGATATTGATGAACCCACAGCACCTTTTGGCCTGCTGAATATTCAGGGAAGTGGTGCAAACTTGGTGGAAGCCCGTTTGCGTCTAAATGATACGCTGGCTCAGACTCTTCGCGCACAGTCACGCCGTCTGGGAGTCAGCCCTAGTGTGTTGTTTCATATCGCTTTTGCCCAGGTGTTGGCTCATATCAGTGATCGTGAAGAAGTCGTGTTCGGTACCGTACTGCTGGGACGGCTGCACGGTTCAGCCGGGGCAGATCGGGTTATGGGGATGTTTATCAATACATTGCCGATCAGGATATCCCTGAATAATCTCAATGTATGGGAGGTAGTGCAGGCGACAGCCACAAATCTGGCCGAACTACTGGAGCATGAGCAGGCTCCTTTGGCACTGGCTCAACGGTGCAGTCGTGTTCCCCCCCCCTTACCCTTGTTTAGTGCCCTGTTTAACTATCGTTATAGCCCATCAGCCCTCGTAGAAAAGTCAGGCTGGGAAGGTGTTCGCTTGTTGGCTGCTGAGGAACGGACAAACTACCCTCTGGATCTGTCGGTGGATGATTCAGGAGATGGCTTCACACTGATCGCTCAGACAGCGAACACGGTTGATCCAGAGCGGATAGTCAATTACCTGCACACCGCACTCCTTGGCCTGACGGAAGCACTGCAAACCCACTCTCAGAGGCTTGTACGGGAATTACCCATTCTGTCGGACGCTGAACGCCAGCAGCTTCTGGAAGACTTCAATACCACACAAACAGATTTTCCATCAACAGCATTTATCCATACGTTATTTGAACAACAGGCACAATATAAACCAAATGCTATTGCTGTGATCACCGAAAATAGTTCACTCAGTTATGGTGAGCTGAACCAGCGGGCCAATCAACTGGCCTATGCCCTGATTGCAGTGGGTATCCAGCCGGATGATAGAATCGCCCTGTGTGTAGAACGCAGCCCGGATATGATTATTGGCATACTCGGTATCTTAAAAGCCGGGGCGGGATATGTGCCACTTGACCCAAGCCATCCTGATAAGCGACGGGCTTATGTATTATCTGACTGTGCCCCCAGATTACTGCTTACCCAGCAACATTTACAGGAGCACGTATCCAATAGCGACACCCCTATCTGGTTATTGGATGAGGCTGATTATCTGGAACGGGTAGCCCAATATCCTGTAATTAACCCTGAACCAGAGCAACTGAGATTACAAAGTCACCATCTTGCCTATGTGATCTATACCTCTGGCTCTACGGGGCTACCCAAAGGTGTGATGGTTGAACATCGTAATGTGGTGAACTTTATTCATGCTCAGTGTCAGATAAGTGGTCTCAACACTACAGATCGTGTCCTGCAATTTGCTACGATAGCCTTTGATGCCTCCGTGGAAGAGATTTTCCCGACACTAGCGACAGGCGCTACTTTGATACTGCGTCCACCTCATCTTCAGATACCCGATGCCGCTTTTAGTCACTTCCTGAAAGAACAAGCCGTCAGCATAGCTGAACTGCCCACCGCTTTCTGGCATCAGTGGGGACAAGAGATAAAGGCTGGACGTAGTGAATTCAGCCCGACTCTGCGTTCAGTCATTATCGGAGGAGAAAAAGCAGACCGTCACTATCTGAGCGACTGGCTATCCCTGCCCGAAACAGGGCACTGCTGCTTGATAGACACGTATGGACCGACGGAAACGACGGTGATTGCCACATCCATGAAGCTTAACGGAAGTATCTGGCCGGATGCTACTGAAAAACTGTCGATCGGGCGCCCGATAGCTAATACCCGTATTTATATTCTTGATAAACAAAAGCAACCCGTTCCCTTTGGTGTCCGCGGTGAAATCTATATCGGTGGTGTCGGTGTCGCGCGGGGTTATCTCAATCGCCCTGATCTCACCGCCGAGCGCTTTGTTGTCGATCCATTCAGCCCCGAACCAGAAGCCAGAATGTACAAAACCGGTGATTTAGGGCGTTGGCTTCCGGGTGGCAATATCGAATATCTGGGCCGTAATGATTTTCAGGTCAAGATCCGTGGATTTCGGATTGAACCCGAAGAAATTGGGGCACAACTGTTGGCCTGTGATGGCGTCAAAGAAGCCATCGTTATTGCCCATGAGGCAGATAACGGCGAGAAACGCCTGATAGCTTATTTGGTGGCACAACCCGACGTTATGTTGGAAACGGCCAACCTCCGCGAAGAACTGAAACTCTGTTTGCCCAATTATATGCTACCCAGCGCTTTTGTGATGCTGGATAGTTTACCGTTAACCCCCAACGGTAAACTCGACCGTAAAGCGCTACCTGCTCCTGATTTGTCAGCGGTAATAACCCGTGACTATGTTGAACCAGTGGGTGACGTAGAAAACAGACTAGCCCAAATCTGGCAGGAATTGCTGAGTCTGGAACGGGTCGGGCGGCATGACAGTTTTTTTGAAATCGGCGGACACTCACTTTTAGCCGCAAGATTGATAGCCCGTATACAAACTGAATTTTTAGTCCAGATACCTATCATTTCAATTTTCCAGTCATCCAGATTATCAGAATTGTCTGAACTCATTCTCTCTGCCCAAATGAGTTCAGTATGGGGAGATGACTCAGAGTTAATCAAGAAAAACCTCGATGCAATGTCCGCAGAAGAATTAATCGCAATTTTAAGTGGAGATACTGAAGAATGAGCAAAGCTAATATCAATATCGAAATGTTAAAACGAGCTGTTTTAGAGAAAAAAGTTAAAGAAAAAATTAAACAGTCCGCTAATGAAACTCGTTCATTACACATGCCGATAACGAAGACAGATCGCCATGCACCTTTAGTATTATCCTTTGCCCAACAACGATTATGGTTTATCGGACAATTCGATTCAGCCGCAAGCCGGGCCTATCATATCCCTGTCGCATTGCGTCTTACGGGGAAACTTGAACATCAGGCACTCATCTCCGCTCTTGATAACCTTGTGGCCCGTCAGGAAAGTTTGCGCACCCACTTTACATTGGTGGATGATCAACCTTGTCAGAAAATAGCCCCTCCGGATACTGGCTTTTCAATGAGTTATATGGATTTACGCTCTCTGAGTGAAGACGAACGTTCGGCCCGTGTTGACGAACTGGCTGAATCTGAAGCCCGGACGCCTTTTGATCTTACTCAGGGTCCGTTAATCCGGGGTCAGCTATTGCAGCTGGATAATGAAGAACATGTCCTGTTGTTAACTCAGCATCACATCATTTCTGATGGCTGGTCCAGTGGTATTTTAATCCGTGAACTGGCGGCATTTTATCAGGCTGCCCTGACCGACCATGAGGCTTATTTGCCACCACTGCCTATCCAGTACGCCGACTATGCTGCCTGGCAACGCAGTGCATTACATAGCGATGAATTGACCACACAGCGAGATTTTTGGTATCACCAGCTTAATGGCGCACCATCCCTGTTGGAACTGCCTACGGATCGCCCTCGTCCCGCTGTGCAGAGCTATAGTGGCAGTCAGATACCTGTTCACCTTGATGAGGAATTACTCACTGCTCTGAAAACATTCGGACAAAATCAGGGAGCCACATTATTTATGACTCTTCTCACGGCGTGGGCTGTTGTTCTCTCCCGCTTGAGTGGTCAAAACGATATTGTGATCGGCCTTCCCATCGCCAATCGTACCCGCACCGAACTGGATAATCTGATTGGTTTTTTCGTCAACACGCTCGCCTTACGTATTGAATCAGGCCAATGTCATACCATAGCGGAACTGCTGGCCCATGTTCGTAAACAGACACTGGCGGCTTATGCTCATCAGGATCTGCCTTTTGAGCAGGTGGTGGAAGTGTTACAGCCCGAACGTAGCCTGAGTCACAGCCCCATCTTTCAGGTGATGCTGGCATTGGACAATACTCCGGCTCAGGAATTGAAACTGCCCGACCTTGAACTTTCTATTATTGAACAACCGCAATACAGTGCTCAATGTGATTTAACGCTGTCGTTAACTGAAACAGCCGGAAATTCGGGCTTAATCGGAACGCTAATATACGCAACTGATTTATTCGATCGGGAAACCGTGGTTCGTATTGCCGGTTATTTTAAAAACGTGATAACCGCAATGGTTGTTGATGTGAATCAGACGATTTCATCGCTGCCTATGTTATCTGCAATGGAACAACAATTATTAGTGGATTTTAATGCCACGCAAGCCGACTTTCCGCAGAATGCCCTCATCCATGAACTGTTTGAACAGCAAGTGGCTCAAACGCCGGAAGCGATTGCTGTCGTGTGTGAAGGGCAAACGCTGAGTTATGAACAAATTAACGGTCAGGCCAACCAACTGGCCCATTATCTGATTGGATTGGGTATACAACCGGATGATCGGGTGGCTATCTGTGTCGAGCGCAGCCCGGCATTGATCGTCTGCCTGCTGGGTATCCTGAAAGCGGGTGGTGCTTATGTCCCCCTCGATCCGACTTACCCTGCAGAACGGTTAGCCTATATGCTGAAAGATGCCGCCCCGGTCATCTTACTGACTCAGATCGCCCAGCGCGATAAGTTACCGGATATCGTACCTGTACGCGTAATTGATGCTCAGGATACCTCATTAGAAACCCTGTCATTGGTCACACAACCGAGCCATAACCCGGATGCACAAGCATTGGGACTGACATCACGCCATCTGGCTTATGTGATCTATACCTCCGGTTCAACCGGGCAACCAAAAGGTGTAATGATTGAGCACCGCAATGTTAATCGGCTGGCTATCAATGGGGGTTATGCGGATATCGGGCCGAATGATTGCGTAGCCCACTGTTCCAATATTGCGTTTGATGCCTCAACATGGGAAATCTGGTCAGCCCTGTTAAACGGTGGACGCCTGCATGTGATCCCACAAGCCGTATTACTTAACCCTGAACGTTTCCGTGACGAATTAATCAGCGGTGAAGTCACGGCAATGTTGTTAACGGTGGGGCTGTTCAACGCTTATCTGGAAATACTCTCTCCCCTGTTCAAGCAATTGCGCTATCTGCTTGTCGGCGGTGAAGTACTCAATCCGAAAAAAATACAACAGGTACAATTATCTGAATCCCGGCCAACCCATCTGATTAATGCTTATGGTCCGACAGAAACCACCACAATAGCCACCACTTATGCAATAACATCGACTACTAATGTTGCATATACCATTCCAATCGGACGCCCTATTGCTAACACCCAAATCTATATTCTTGACTCTTCTGGCCAACCTACTCCGCTTGGGGTGGTGGGCGAAATCTATATCGGTGGTGCCGGTGTAGCCCGGGGTTATCTGAACCGGCCTGAACTTACGCGGGAGCGTTTCCTGCCTGATTGGTTCTCTGCTGAAGTGGATGCCCGGCTGTATAAAACCGGTGACCTTGGTCGCTGGTTGCCGGATGGTAATATTGAATATCTTGGTCGCAATGATTTTCAGGTTAAATTACGCGGTTTCCGTATTGAACTGGATGAAATCGAGGCGCGTCTGAATCAATACCCGGGGATCAATGAATCCATCGTTATCGCGCGTGAAGACATTCCCGGGGATAAGCGTTTGGTTGCTTACGTGCAAACTCAGCCTGATATTGAATTGATACCAACCAAACTGCGGCAGTATCTCACTCAGCATCTGGCAGACTATATGCTACCCAGTGCCTTTGTCATTTTAGATACTTTCCCGCTGACGCCCAACGGTAAACTTGATCGCAACGCACTACCTGCGCCGGATCTGTCTGCGGTGATAACGCGTGACTATGCTGAACCTGTGGGCGATGTGGAAATCACATTATCGGAAATCTGGCAGGAGTTACTGGGATTAGAGCGCGTTGGTCGTCATGACCACTTCTTTGAATTGGGCGGGCACTCGCTGATTGCCGTCAGTCTGATTGAACAATTACGCAACCGTGGATATTTACTGGAAGTACGCAGCGTTTTTGCCACACCGTTGCTGGCAGATATGGCGCAGGCAATACAGACAGGGATAGATACTCCACCGGTTCTGATCCCACCCAACCGCATTCCCGATGGATGCACAGCCATTACGCCTGAGATGCTGCCACTGGTGACGCTGTCACAAACCGAAATTGACGCCATCATTGCGACGGTAACCGGCGGGGCTGCTAATGTACAGGATATCTATCCGCTATCGCCCTTGCAGGAAGGTATTTTATTCCACCACCAGTTACAGGAAAACAGTGATGCTTACTTATTGAATGCCCTGCTGGCTTTTGATACCCAAGCGCGTCTGGAGACTTTCCTTACGGCTCTGCAACAGGTGATAGACCGCCATGATATCCTGCGTACCGCCTTCTGTTGGCAGGAACTGAGTCAGCCAGTACAAGTGGTTTGGCGGCAAACGCGCTTACCGGTGACTCCTTTTATCCCGACATCGCCAGAGAACATCCCGGCACAATTACAGGCGCATATTGTCATCCCCATAAATATCACTCAGGCACCCTTATTCGCTGCCAGTACTGTTTACGATCCTGACAATCATGAATGGTTACTGGGACTGAGTTTTCATCATCTGGTTAGTGACCATGTCACACTAGAGTTGATCATGGGTGAGATTCAGCAATTATTACAAGGAGAAATTGAGTCTCTACCTGTGCCACTGCCGTACCGAAACTTTATTGCCCAAATGCTGAGCGTACCGGCTTCGGAGCATGAGGACTATTTTCGTCAGCGACTTGGGGATATCGATGAACCCACAGCACCTTTCGGTTTACTTAATGTACAGGGGGATGGTACAGATGTGACGGAAGCACAACTGTCGCTGGAAGCAACTTTGTCGCAAACCCTCCGCGCGCTGGCCCGCCAACTGGGGATCAGCCCGAGTGTGCTGTTCCATGTTGCTTGCGCACAGGTGTTGGCCCATACCAGCGGGCGTGATGACGTGGTGTTCGGCACGGTACTGTCGGGACGGCTGCAAGGTACAACCGGGGCTGATCAGGTGATGGGGATGTTTATCAACACCCTGCCGGTCAGAATATCCCTGAAAAATCTCAGTGTGCTGGATGTAGTACAGGCGACCGCAGGAGATCTGGCGGTCTTACTGGCTCATGAACAGGCTCCGTTAGCTTTGGCTCAGCGTTGCAGCAACGTCCCCCCTCCCATGCCTCTGTTTAATGTTTTGTTTAACTATCGTCACAACTCATCAGATTCTATCGAAAATTCTGTTTTGAAAGACGTGCGTCTGCTGGTATCAGAGGAGAGAACAAATTATCCCCTAGCCCTCGCGGTAGATGATTCAGGGGAAGATTTCTCTCTGGTAGCCCAGTCTGTAACCGGAATAGATGCTGAACGAATAGTTAATTACTTGCACACAGCGCTCAGCGAGTTGATTCATGCGCTGAGCACTGATCCCCGGCAGCTCGTGCAGGAGCTGCCTATTCTGCCGGTGTCTGAACGTCAGCAGTTACTGGTCGAGTTCAATAACACGCAGACAGACTTCCCGCAGAATGCTCTGATCCATGAACTGTTTGAACAGCAGGTGGTACAAACTCCAACAGCCATCTCTATAGTGTTTAAAGAACAGAAGCTGAGCTATGACGAGCTCAATCGCCGGGCCAACCAACTCGCCCATTATTTAATTAAACTGGGTGTAAAACCGGATGATCGTGTCGCTGTTTGTGTTGATCGTAGCCCGGACATGGTTGTCGGATTATTGGCTATCCTCAAAGCCGGCGGCGCGTATGTGCCCCTTGACCCGGCTTATCCACCTGAGCGGCTGAACTATATGCTGACTGATTCCGAACCCGTGGTGTTACTAACGCAAACAACACTGGGCGAAATGACTGGGGAGCTGCCATTACCGATTGTCAAACTTGATGATCTACCATCATTCATTCTGGCAAATATGCCGGAAACTAATCCGGTTATTGCAACGCAGGAGCTCACTTCACAGCATCTGGCCTATGTCATTTATACCTCCGGCTCGACCGGACAACCCAAGGGAATTATGGTGACTCACCGCAATGTCATCAATCTGTATACCGGGCTGCAATCGGTGATCGATATCACGCCACCGTGTCGCACCGCCCTGAATGCCAGTATCGTATTTGACGCTTCGGTACAAAGTTGGTTGCAATTGTTGGCGGGTCATACACTGGTCATCATCCCTGAGACTATTCGTGCCAATGGAGAGCAACTTTGGCGTTATCTGGCGCACCACGCGGTGGATCTGTTTGATTGCACACCCGTGCAACTACAATGGCTACTGAATGTGGGGTTAGGTATCGATACGGATTATCAACCTAAACGGGTTCTAGTCGGTGGAGAAGCTATTTCATCTACCTTATGGTCTCGCTTGCAACAAATAAAAACATCCCGTTTTATCAATGTCTACGGTCCCACAGAATGTACCGTTGACACGACTTTTTGTGTGATAGATCATTCCCTGCCGTCTCCCAGTATCGGTCATCCGATAACCAATGCCCGAATCTACCTTCTTGATGCTTATGGTCAACCTGTTCCCCTTGGCGTCACTGGCGAGATTTATATTGGGGGGGCGGGTGTCGCCCGGGGATACTTGAATCAGCCTGAACTCACGGCAGAACGGTTTGTGGCCGATCCTTTCAGTCCACTTCCTGATGCCAGAATGTACAAAACCGGGGATTTAGGGCGCTGGCGACCGGATGGCAATATTGACTATCTGGGTCGTAACGATTTTCAGATCAAACTACGTGGTTTCCGGATTGAACCGGGTGAGATCGAAGCTCAGCTTGTCCGCTGTTCCGGTGTAGAGGAAGCTGTGGTGATAGAGCGTGAAGACCTGCTGGTGGCTTATCTCCGTTCACAAACTGGAATTGAACTGATGCCGGCTGAATTACGCCAGCAACTGGCTCAACATTTGGCGGAGTATATGATCCCCAGTGCCTTTGTGATGCTGGAAGCCTTCCCGCTGACCCCCAACGGTAAGTTCGACCGCAAGGCGCTGCCTGCACCGGATACGTCAGCGGTGATCACCCGAGACTATGAAGCGCCGATAGGTGATGTAGAAATTGCGCTGGCACAAATCTGGCAGGAGTTACTGGGGCTGGAACGGGTCGGCCGTCATGACCATTTCTTTGAACTGGGCGGGCATTCGTTGATCGCGGTCAGCCTGATTGAACGGTTGCGCTGCCGGGGATACGCACTGGATGTACGCAGCATTTTTGCAACTCCATTGCTTTCGGAAATGGCGCAAACAATACACGCACAACAGGATACTTCCGATATTTTTGTTCCCGCCAATCGTATTCCCGATGGTTGCACGGTTATCACCCCGGATATGCTACCGTTGGTGACGCTGTCACAAGAAGAAATTGATATTATTGTTGCCACTGTTCCCGATGGTGCCGCCAATGTACAGGATATCTATCCCCTATCCCCTTTACAGGAAGGTATTCTGTTCCATCACCAGTTACAGGAAAGTGGCGATGCTTACCTGTCAAACAGC
>NZ_CAWNQH010000055.1:0-206 GCF_963876495.1 Xenorhabdus sp. KJ12.1 | reverse complement strand
TTATGACAGTAACGACAAATCACATCCACTTTAGCCATATCTCACCCAGAATAAAAAGTAGGGAGTTTATCACAAGATCTAATCATTGGGAGCATGACCTCCTCCATTTAATTAACCTGAATTCTGGATAAGAAATTGACGAGAGGCCTGTTCCAGGAGCAAAGTTTTGGTGAAAGCCTAAAACGACTCCGGGGAGGAACAGGCCA
>NZ_CAWNQH010000054.1:0-219 GCF_963876495.1 Xenorhabdus sp. KJ12.1 | reverse complement strand
ACATGCCTGAGGATCTCCACGATTTTGTTTTCTTTAGCAAAAACTTTGATCGTGCCTCAGGCACTTTAGTTCCCTTCTTAAGCGAAGCTCAGGTTAAATCATAATAATTAGACATATTTTACGTGTTCCATAAACAGCTCGTCAATTGAACACCTTTCTCGCCTTCTTATCGCTTTGACTTCAGCCCATGTCGGTTCGATGGGATTCAAATCCGGGCTG
>NZ_CAWNQH010000053.1:0-234 GCF_963876495.1 Xenorhabdus sp. KJ12.1 | reverse complement strand
AGAACCTGACCTCAGTAATATTAACTGGCTAGTTAGCAGTAGGATGAAATGACCTTTAACGAATAATAAAGTGAGGTGTTTATGTCTGATGTTAATAAGTTGGATAATAAACAATGCCCGTTTGATCCTGAGCAGTATAAGAAAAAAATTGAAATTGATGATATAGCACCAGTAGGTTCTTTCCCGTGGGCGATGATAAAAGTGTATTCGGGGAAGCAAGTGCATCGTAAGGAT
>NZ_CAWNQH010000052.1:0-237 GCF_963876495.1 Xenorhabdus sp. KJ12.1 | reverse complement strand
TTCCCAGAGGTTGACAGGTGAGGTCATAGGACACCTCCCTTGGTGTTAGGAAGATAGAGAGTCATCATGACACAATATGGATCACGGCTGTAGTACTAGATAAGTGTAGCAAAAGGCAAGTCAGGAAATTGATGAGTACTAAATAACCCCAATTCCGCTTAAGCTATTGCTGAAATATCTTCTTCTGAGTAGAAAATTTTCAGTGATGGCTTTTTCTCTTTAAGGCAGTAAGCAATC
>NZ_CAWNQH010000051.1:0-241 GCF_963876495.1 Xenorhabdus sp. KJ12.1 | reverse complement strand
ATTGTTAGCCGTGAAACTCACCGCAGGAAACACGGATGATCGCCAGCCAGTCAAAGCGCTGACAAAAGGATTAACAGGCTGTTTGTATGGTGATAAAGGATACTTATCCCAGGCTTTATGTGATGAATTGGAAGCGGAAGGTGTCACGTTAATCACGAATGTCCGGAGTAACATGAAAGCCAAGGCATTATCTCTCTGGGATAGATTGATGTTAAGGCGGCGGTTTTTGATAGAAACCGTC
>NZ_CAWNQH010000050.1:0-245 GCF_963876495.1 Xenorhabdus sp. KJ12.1 | reverse complement strand
CCCGGTTATGTTATCGGGGTGGCGGATGAAATGCTGGCAGGCCGGGTGCTGGGTGGTCGCCTTCACAATGCAGACGGACGCAATATCACCTTAGATAGAGTATCGTCAGCGAAAGTGGGAGAACGGCTGATTCTGAACCTCCCTTCGGGCAAGGCAGAAGGCCGCACCATTCAGGCGGTTAATGGGAAAGTGATCACGGTCACGACGACGTATTCTGAAACGCCGATTGCCGAGTCCGTCTGGGC
>NZ_CAWNQH010000049.1:0-296 GCF_963876495.1 Xenorhabdus sp. KJ12.1 | reverse complement strand
ACCAGCGCCATCAACAATGCGGAAAGCAAAGTCCCGTTAACCCGTAAAATTAATGATAAAGAGCTGGTCAATGATATCCGCCTGATCGCAGCGGACGTAGATGCCTATAACAAGGCCGAAACCGATGCGCTGATTGCACCCGTTCAGCAGGATATCGTACAGGCAATGAAACTGGCAGATACCGCTAACCAAAATGCCACCAGCGCCATCAACAATGCGGAAAGCAAAGTCCCGTTAACCCGTAAAATTAATGATAAAGAGCTGGTCAATGATATCCGCCTGATCGCAGCGGACGT
>NZ_CAWNQH010000048.1:0-307 GCF_963876495.1 Xenorhabdus sp. KJ12.1 | reverse complement strand
GCAGCGTCAGTATAGTGGAACGGCGGGACGGATTGAAAATAGTCAGATAGGGGTTTTCCTGTGTTACGCCGGCAACGGTGGTCATGCCTTCATTGACCGAGCTTTATATCTGCCTAAACAGTGGACAAGAGGATCGCCTCCGCTGTGACGCCGCCGGCATGCCTGACTCGGTCAGTTTTGCCACGAAACCCCAGCTCGCCCAGAACATGCTGGTCATGCTCCCAATAGTTAGATCTGTTATGAAAGATAGTATTCACGCTCAATGAACGTACCTACCACTTTGTCATGCATCTCTTCGGATTTGGAA
>NZ_CAWNQH010000047.1:0-312 GCF_963876495.1 Xenorhabdus sp. KJ12.1 | reverse complement strand
CGAAAATCAGTGATGAAGCGCTTCTCACCGATGTCCAAAATTATCCCGATGATTATCAATGGGAAAGAGCAAAACGCCTGGGTGTTGCGCAGTCTGCTACCCACTACGCCTTGAAACGGCTGAAAATAACGGTCAAAAAAAACGCTAAGGCACCCCAACGCTGACGCTCAGGCTCGTCAGGCTTTTATCGAACGCATCAGTCACTATGAGCAAGATTGTTTATCTGGATGAAAGCGGTTTTGCCCAGTCTATGCCCCGCACACACGGCTATTCGGCGAAAGGGCGGCGCTGCTTCGGGACACACGACTGGCA
>NZ_CAWNQH010000046.1:0-119669 GCF_963876495.1 Xenorhabdus sp. KJ12.1 | reverse complement strand
ATTGTTAGCCGTGAAACTCACCGCAGGAAACACGGATGATCGCCAGCCAGTCAAAGCGCTGACAAAAGGATTAACAGGCTGTTTGTATGGTGATAAAGGGTACTTGTCCCAGGCTTTATGTGATGAATTAGAAGCGGAAGGTGTCACGTTAATCACGAATGTCCGGAGTAACATGAAAACCAAGGCATTATCTCTCTGGGATAGATTGATGTTAAGGCGGCGGTTTTTGATAGAAACCGTCGTCGATCAGCTCAAGAATATTTCTCAGATAGAGCATTCAAGGCATCGCAGTCAACTCGGTTTTTTATTGGAAGTTGCTGCTGGCCTTATTGCTTATACATTCCAACCTAAAAAACCGAGCTTGAATCTACGGGATAATGAGATCGCTATTTTTAAGCGAAGCTGAGGTTAATATTCGTAACTCAAATAAGGAAAGGTGTTTATGGGCATTAAAGCACAAAGCTCAGCGCATACAAAGTGGCTGTGTAAATACCCTATCGTCTTTTCGCCAAAATATAGACGGAAAGTGATTTTTAATAATATTCGTTCAAGTGTGGGAGAGATCCTCAGAGACCTTTGTAAGTATAAGGGTGTGGAAATAATCGAAGGTCATCTCATGCCAGATCATGTTCATATGTTGGTGAGTATTCCACCAAAGCTAAGCGTTTCAAGCTTTATGGGATATTTGAAGGGTAAAAGTTCGTTGATGATCTTTGATAGACACGCCAATTTAAAATATAAATTTGGCAACAGAAAGTTTTGGGCGGAAGGGTTCTATGTCAGTACGGTAGGGCTAAATGAAGCGACAATTCAAAAGTATATCAGAGAGCAAGAAAAGTCGGATTTAATCTCGGATAAATTGAGTAGTAAAGAGCATGTAGACCCCTTCAAGGGGTAGGCCAAAGCAGCAAAGACACTTAGCTTGAACGAAGAGAAAGCCGCGTCATTTAGGCGCAGTCGGTAACAAGCCCTTATTATTTCAATGGTAATAAAAATTATTTATCAGTTAAACCAATCACCAGTTTTCCCGGCTTAATTTCCAGTCCCTTAGCGAATTTTGCCGCTGCTGCTTCGGACTTGCTTTTTTCCGGATTAAGAACATAAACCGGATGAGTATCAAAAAACTCAGTTAACGAGGTATTCAGATAAGGAATCAATGCCTTGATCGGCCCAGCTACTTTTTCTGGGGTAGTCTGATAATCAATAATTTCCAGCCCTTTGACAAAAATCGCCCCTTTCTCTGCATCAAATACAGGCTTGGCCCTGATAGCCAATGTCATATCTGCTTGTGTTGAACCAAATAATGTTGAAATTTCAACTTTTCCCTTGCTGGTCAGGATGATTTTTTCCGGATCCTGGCGGCCTATTTGACTACTTAAATTTCCCAGAGAAACATTGAAATTTGCTATGCCAGCAATCCCAATTTCTTTCTGATAATGCACTTTTTTTAATAAATAATCATTGAGCAAGCCTTCACTGATGCTGAGATCTTTAAACTGACCGCAACCACTGAGTAAACCAATCAGCACTAACGCTGCCCCTAATAAAAACTTTTTCATGCCGGCTCCTATATTTATTTTTGCTGGGCAGATTCTACACCATTATTCATATTGTTAATGTCTACTAATGGTTACTGGTTCGATTTTTTTCTGATTAAATTGGCGATGAAGAGCATAAATGGTGAATAAGCCGATCAATCCTAATAAAACCCACGGCAATTGAGGCATATTCAAAGCATGACCGGTATCGTAAAGCCAGCCGCCACCGGTATAGCCCAATACGCCACCTAGCGCCAGCCCTAATCGACTGAATCCCATATAACTGCCACGAGCCCTTGGGTCTGCCAGACCGGCGCTGAGGGTTTCCCGGGCAGGCTCTGCCGTAACAGTTCCCAAGTAAAACAGGGCAATAAGGGCAAAAAGCAGGTGCAATTGGTTAATCCAGCCGATAGGAAACATGCAAAGGCTCATTAAAAATAAGCCTATCATCAGGCGCTGTTCCATGCGGAAATGTTTTTCACTCCACCGGGCGATAGGGTAAAGCAATGTCAGGGAAATAACTGCTTCGATAGCATACATCCATTTTACAGCTGTGTGGCTGCCGGACATTTCATGGATAATAATCGGGAACATCAGCATCACTTGTACTGATAAAATAAAATACCCTGTCAGGGTCAGTACATAATAAAAGAAGCGGCGATCTTTAATAACCCGCATCATACCTTCTTTGATGGGAGTGCGGATTGTCGAGATACGATATGCAGGTAGTAACCAGGCGTTTGCAATGGCTGCCAGAACAAAAATCCCGGCACCTATCCAGCACACCATATTGAAATTGTATTGTAATAACCAACTTCCTATCAGTGCACCAATTACAGCGCCTGCGCTGTCTTGCATTAATAATAGTGAATAGAAACGACCGCGTTCATGTGGACGGGTTAGTTTAATAACCAGCGCCGCTCGTGGTGGATCGAACAATGTTCCGCCCAAACCAGATAAAATACAGGAAAAGATTAATATCCACGGTTCAGAAGCTATTGCCATCAAAGCGAAGCCTAATGCGCGCAGTAACATACCGCAGACAATCATCGGTTTGGCACCAAATTTATCAGCAATGGCACCACCAAAAATGCCCAGCCCTTGCTGAACAAACTGTCGAGTCCCCAGAGCGAGCCCGACAATGACGGCTGCCCAACCCATTTGCTCGACGAAACGGATCGAAATTAATGGAAAAACAACGAAAAATCCCAGAACAACCAATATGTTATCAAGTAATAAAAAATATTTACCTAAACTACGGGCCTGTGAAACCAATGACATTTCGCACCATCAATATATGAGAAAATAAAAATGAAATTTCTATCATTTTGTACGCAATTCTATTTTTAAGATAGAGGATTTATATATGATATTTTTTTATCGTAAAACAATGATATTGGCTTTTATTAGCTATAAATTATTCAGAATCTTTTTAAAATAAATATCGGGAGAGGGCATGTTTGGTTATCGGTCTACATCGCCTAAAGTTCGTTTTATTACGGACAGGATGATCGTCCGTCTGGTATATGAGCGTGATGCTTATCGTTTGGCTGAATATTATTCAGAAAATAAAGATTTTCTTAAACCGTGGGAGCCGATAAGAGATCGGAGTTTTTACCAACCTTCTGGTTGGACGAATAAGCTAAGTTATGTTGCGGAATTACAACGGCAAAATGCGACATTTAATTTTGTGTTGTTGGATCCTAATGAGAACGAAATTTTAGGTGTGGCAAATTTTACCAATGTTGTACGTGGTGCATTTCACTCCTGTTATTTGGGTTATTCGCTGGCGGAAAAATTGCAAGGGCAGGGGCTTATGTATGAAGCATTGCAACCGGCTCTTCGTTATATGCAAAATCACCAGAAAATGCACCGGATCATGGCTAACTATATGCCGCATAACCAACGAAGTGGAAATTTGCTTAAGAAACTGAATTTTGAGCAGGAAGGGTATGCAAAAAAATACTTAATGATAGATGGTGTCTGGCAGGATCATGTTCTGACGGCATTAACCAACAATGATTGGTGAACGGGAAAGAGTATACAGGGTTAAAAATAATTAATAAAAAGGAGATAGCCAATGTAGGTAGGGTTTTTGTCTGTTAAACTTTGCCTATCAGTGCTATCTCATCGGATCATATTCGGTTCCATTTTAAGCATATCTGATGACGTTGCTTTACGCTTTCACGCTCATTTCATAGAAATATACTTATTAAACAATATCATGAACTTACTAAAATCACTGGCAGCCGTCAGTTCAATGACGATGTTTTCCCGCGTTCTGGGTTTCATCCGTGATGCTATTATTGCCCGTATATTTGGGGCCGGCGTAGCAACAGACGCCTTCTTTGTTGCGTTCAAGTTACCTAACCTATTACGTCGTATTTTTGCTGAGGGGGCTTTTTCACAGGCTTTTGTTCCCATTCTTGCCGAATATAAAAATCAGCAGGGGGATGAAGCAACACGAACTTTTATCGCCTATGTGTCCGGTATGCTGACATTGATCTTAGCGATTGTTACCGTAATTGGGATAATTGCTGCGCCGTGGGTTATTTATGTAACCGCGCCGGGCTTTGTTGATACACCGGATAAGTTTACGTTGACCCGTGATTTACTCAGAATCACATTCCCTTATATTTTCTTAATATCTTTGGCATCTTTGGCAGGGGCAATTCTGAATACATGGAACCGTTTTTCAGTACCTGCTTTTGCTCCAACTTTGCTTAATGTCAGCATGATCTTCTTTGCGTTGTTCGTGGCACCTTACTGTAATCCTCCCGTGATGGCGCTAGGATGGGCTGTGGTTGCTGGTGGTATTTTGCAACTGGCTTACCAGCTCCCTCATCTGAAAAAAATAGGTATGTTAGTGCTGCCTCGGGTTTCTTTCCGTGATAGCGGTGTATGGCGTGTTATTCGCCAGATGGGACCGGCTATTCTCGGAGTATCAGTCAGCCAGATTTCTTTGATTATCAATACGATTTTTGCTTCATTTCTGGTTTCCGGCTCTGTTTCATGGATGTATTACGCTGATCGATTAATGGAATTACCTTCTGGTGTCTTAGGGGTCGCATTGGGAACGATTTTATTGCCATCTCTGGCGAAAAGTTTTTCCAGTGGAAATCATGATGAATACCGGAAACTGATGGATTGGGGGCTACGCCTTTGCTTTTTGCTGGCATTGCCTTGTGCTGTGGCATTGGGGATTTTGGCTGAACCATTAACAGTATCACTGTTTCAGTATGGTAATTTTTCTGCTTTTGATGCAGCCATGACACAACGGGCATTAATCGCCTATTGCTTTGGCTTAATGGGGTTGATCGTTGTTAAGGTTTTGGCTCCCGGTTTTTATTCCCGTCAGGATATTAAAACACCGGTCAAGATTGCGATTGCAACCTTGATTTTAACTCAGCTAATGAACCTTGCTTTTATCGGGCCTCTGAAACATGCAGGATTAGCCCTTTCCATTGGTTTAGCCGCCTGTTTCAATGCAGTGATGCTGTACTGGCAATTGCGTAAGCGTGAGATATTTAAACCATTAGCAGGATGGGGAATATTCTTGCTTAAATTGCTGGTGGCAATTGTAGTTATGGTTGGCGTTCTGCTGGCGATGCTATGGCTCATGCCGAACTGGGAACAGGGCAATATGGCAATGCGTTTGTTGAGATTGATGGGCGTTGTGGTTGCCGGGGCAGGCAGCTATTTTGCCACATTAGCTTTGTTGGGATTCCGGTTAAAGGATTTCGCACATCGGGGATTACAGTGATTATTTAATCTATTAGTGTGTTTAAATACCCCGCCGCAAACGGCGGGGTATTTTTATAGTTCGATTACATCCGTTCTACAGTTTGAATCCCCAGAGTATCCAGACCCTGCTTCAGGGTTTTTGCCGTCAGTAAAGCCAGTTTCAGTCGGCTCTGACGCAATTCTTCATTTTCCGCATTCAGGATTGGGCAGTGTTCGTAGAAACAGGAGAACAGGCCAGCCAGATCATACAGGTAAGCACACATCACATGTGGTGTCCCTTCACGAGCTACTGTTGTGATTGTTTCTTCGAATTGCAGAAGACGGGTAGCCAGCGTTTGCTCGCGTTCTTCATTCAGTACAACAGGCAGTGTCAGGCTGTTTTCATCGATTTCAGCGCGTTTGAAAATAGAGGAGACACGGGTATATGCATACTGCATATAAGGAGCAGTGTTGCCATCAAAAGCCAGCATATTATCCCAGTCAAATACATAGTCTGTTGTGCGGCTCTTGGAGAGATCGGCGTATTTTACTGCGCCAATACCAACTGCCTCGATAACTTTTTTAAGTTCATCTTCCGGCATATCCGGGTTTTTCTCACGGATAAGTGCATCTGCACGTTCAATGGCTTCATCCAGCAGATCAGCTAATTTCACTGTACCGCCAGCGCGGGTTTTGAATGGTTTGCCATCTTTGCCCAGCATCATGCCGAACATGTGATGTTCCAGTGACATGGATTCAGGGATGTAGCCGGCTTTGCGTACAATTGTCCAAGCCTGCATTAAATGTTGGTGCTGACGTGAATCGATGTAGTAGAGCACACGGTCAGCATTCAGGACTTCATGGCGGTATTTGGCACAGGCGATATCTGTCGTTGTATAGAGGTAGCCACCATCTTTTTTCTGGATGATAACGCCCATCGGTTCACCTTCTTTATTTTTGAATTCATCAAGGTAAACCACGGTTGCGCCATCACTTTCAACAGCAATACCACGTTGTTTCAGGTCAGCAACGACCCCCGGCAGCATATCGTTATAAAGGCTTTCGCCCATCACGTCTTTTTCTGTCAACGTGACATTCAGGCGGTCATAAGTTGCCTGATTCTGTGACATGGTTATCTCAACCAATTTACGCCACATATTGCGGCAATATTCATCACCACCTTGTAGTTTTACAACATAGCCGCGGGCGCGAATGGCAAATTCTTCGTCTTCGTCATAATTTTTCTTGGCGGCGCGATAAAATTCTTCCAAATCTTCTAATGCCATATCACTGGCATTTTCATTCTGTACTTTTTCCAGATAGGCGATCAGCATGCCGAACTGAGTACCCCAGTCACCAAGGTGGTTAGCACGAATAACTTTATGGCCGAGGAATTCAAGGGTACGCGCTGCAGCATCACCGATGATGGTTGAGCGGATATGACCAATATGCATCTGTTTAGCGACATTAGGAGCAGAATAATCGATAACGATAGTCTGTGGTTCTACAGGGGATACTCCCAGTTTTTCTGCTGTCAGCGCGTTTTCTACATTTGTGGCAACCCATGTTTTATCAAGGAAGATATTGATAAAACCCGGGCCCGCGATTTCAACTTTGCTGGCAATTCCTTGCAGATCCAGCAAATTGACAACTTTTTCTGCCAGTTGTCGTGGTGGCATACCAACTTTTTTCGCGGCCGCCATGACACCATTTGCTTGATAGTCACCAAATTGAGCTTTTGCAGATTGACGAACGTGAGCCTCACTATCGGCTGGAGCACCAGCTGCAATCAGCGCACTACTGATTTTTTCTGAAAGAATAGCCTGTATATTCACAGTGTTACCTTAAATTACGTGCCAAAACCCATACATTTTTATAATGCAGCATTTTCTGGCATGCGGGTTATGAGAAAATAACGGGGTTTATACCATATTCAATACCCTGCATGCTACTATCAGCCCAGTTGGCAGGGGGACTTTTTGTTTTTGCTTCTTCTTTTGGTGGATTCTTCGTCGAGGGAAGATATCTGATAGCATCATTAATCTCTGATACGAAGAAAAGCTGGTTATTCCGATGACTTTCCACAAACAAAATCACGCAAACTAGTACTGATATGGGGGCACTTCGTAATATCCCTTAAAATAGCGATTTTTACCCGATAATTAACGAATGCTTGCAGTATTTCGCCAGCAATTTCCGTTTTTAATATGAAGCCAGCAATATTTCTGCATTCATGACTAAGGATAATATTAATGGCATCCTGCCGTTAGCGGAAAGGCTCTGGGGTATCTGTAATATGGATAAATAATGTGTTTGTTATTACGCCAAAATAATAGAAATATTAATAATTATTATCCAATACAAAGAATTAATGAGTAATTATCATAATATACTCGCTTAAATTAAGAATTAGTGGTTGAACAAAATATGAGCCTCTATGCAGGCAATCATCACGCGGATAAAGAGTCATATAAATGTGATTAATACTCTGATATTTAGAAAATATTTAGCTAATTGATTTGTTTTGATGGATGTTCAGGTTGTTATAATTGTGCAGCTAATAGCTGATAATGCCACTGTGATCAAGCATTATTCTTTTTCTATCTATTAATCTTGATAAAAATGCGGACATATCAGCAAAATTGACTTTTTCATAACGATTTATCAGCAAAAAATTCTGTTCTTGTGATTTGCAATATGTCATTTTGAAAAATAGTTGTCATAGTTAATAAGTTCGCTAATGGAATATTTCGAATCTATTTATGACGCATTGACAGATTTGAATTCAGAGGAGGGGTTAATGCTAAAACTGGAAATTTGTTGTTATAGCGTAAATTGTGCACTTATTGCACAAGAGGCAGGAGCTGATCGAATCGAATTGTGTGCAGGGCCATTGGAAGGGGGGCTGACCCCCAGTATGGGAATATTAAAACAAGCGTTGCAATGTTTATCTATTCCTGTACATCCGATTGTTCGGCCCAGAGGCGGAGATTTTTGCTACAGTAAATTCGATTTTGAAGCGATGAAAAATGATGTTTCCTTTATCCGCGATATGGGGTTTCCCGGTGTTTCTTTCGGTATTTTGAACGAAGAAGGGAAAGTTGATATGTTGCGCATGAGGCAACTGATGTCTTTGGCTGGAGATATGGCTGTTACGTTCCATCGCGCTTTTGATATGTGTTGTGATCCGCTGTATACGCTGGAGCAGCTGACCGAACTGGGTGTAAAGCGGATATTAACTTCTGGTCAGCAAAGTAGTGCAGAGTTAGGCTTACATTTATTAAAAGAATTGGCGCAGGCCAGTCGTGGCCCTAGTATTATGCCGGGAGCGGGTGTCCGGGCCAGTAATATTAGTAAGTTTTTAGAAATTGGCGTGAAGGAAGTGCACAGCTCAGCAGGGAAGATTGTATCTTCTAAAATGGTCTACCGTAAGGCTGGTGTAAGAATGAATTCCGAAGACCGTGAAATAGAGGAATACACCAATTATAGTGTCGATCCTGAGTTAGTAGAATCCATGAAAGGAGTAATGATCCTGATTGATCATTAAATCCCGGCTAAAATCACCTCTGAACATTGAAGGTGTGAACTGCCACAACGAGCAATTCACACATCAATATTTAAATTTGCAGGTTTTAAGGCTTGCGGGCAATAAGAACGGCGCGCAATGGTGCCGGATAGCCTTCAATTGTTTTGCGCTGATCTGACGGGTCAAGGAAATCAGCCAAAGATTCGGTTTTCATCCACTCTGTCTGACGTTGCTCATCTGTCGTTGTCACGGCCTGATCAACGATCCTGACATCGACAAAACCACATTTTTCCAGCCATGTTTTCAACATTTCAGCTGAAGGAATAAAGTAAACATTGCGCATTTGCGCGTAACGTTCACCCGGGATTAGGCATTGATATTCATCTCCTTCAATGACTAAACTTTCCAGAATCAGCTCTCCGCCGGAGACTAACTGATTTTTCAACTGCCACAAATGGTCAAGAGGTGAACGGCGATGGTAAAGTACTCCCATGGAGAAGACAGTATCAAACGCTTTTAATTCAGGTAACTGTTCAATACCCAGTGGGAGTAGGTGAGCACGTTGGTCATTACCCAAGAGTTTTCTGACGGCTTCAAACTGGCAAAGGAAAAGTTGAGTAGGATCGATACCGACAACTAACCCCGCACCTTCACCCACCATACGCCACATGTGATAACCACTGCCACAACCGACATCAAGTATGGTTTTTCCTTCAAGAGGGGAGATATGTGGTAAAACACGATCCCATTTCCAATCAGAGCGCCATTCAGTATCAATTTCAACACCGTATAACGAAAAAGGCCCTTTGCGCCAGGGCATCAGGATTTTCAGTATATTGCGGATACGTGCTTTTTCACCATCGGGTAATTCGGGAATGTGTGTGGCGATGACACCGTTCTTCAGATCAAGGTGAGAGGGTTGAATTTCAGGCAAGTTTTCCAGATTCTTTAACCACGAACTGAATTGGCCGTGCAGTGAGGCTTTCTGCCAATGGTTTAATTGTGCCGGTAAGCATTCCAACCAATGGCTCAGATGGTTTTTGGCAATTAATTGATAAAAATTCCCGAAATCGATCATTATTCGGCTCCCTTAACAGCTAATAGTGAACCGAAATTGAAACACTGGAACCAGACTTCGCTATGCTGGAAACCGGCTTGTTTCAGGCGTGATTTATGCGTCTCAACAGAATCTGTCCGCATGACATTTTCCAGCATGCTGCGTTTTTGACTTATTTCCAGCTCACTGTAGCCATTAGCCCGTTTGAAGTCATGATGCATGCTGAACAGTAATTCACCAATGTTCTGATCTTCAAAATTGAACTTCTCAGACAGAACCAGAACGCCCCCGGGTTTTAGTCCGGTATAAATTTTATTTAATATTTTCTGGCGATCATCCGGCTGAAGAAACTGCAATGTGAAATTCAGTACCACCATTGAAGCATTTTGAATGTCGGTATCAAGAATATCCTGTTCGATGATTTCAACGGGAGTTTTTGCCTTGAAAGCATCAATATGACGGCGGCAGCGTTCGACCATAGCCGGTGAGTTATCAACAGCAATAATACGGCAGCCGTCAACATTAATATTGCGGCGAATAGATAAAGTGGCTGCACCGAGGGAGCAACCAAGATCATAAATCTGGCTGTCCGGCGTGACAAAGCGGCTTGCCAGCATGCCTATCATGGAGATGATATTTGAGTAACCAGGAATGGAGCGTTTCACCATATCTGGAAAGACTTCGGCAACACGTTCATCAAAACTCCAGTCACCTAAGTTAGCGATTGGAGCAGAAAACAGGCTGTCCCGTTGGTTGTGCGGATCTTGATTTGACATAACAACATTGATTTTGGAAACAATTAAGAATTGGCTATTCTAGCAGAATGCAGGAAAAGGCAGGAAGCGCTAATCTAATAGAACTGTTTTGAGCAGTAAGATCAGGTAGTAAAGATGCCAATTGAAATGAATAATTGGCCTCTTTAATAATCAGTCAATCCGGGGACTGGTTACGAATAAGGAGAAAATATTGGCTCCCAAGGCAAATAATATATGTTGGCAACAACCATTATGATCATTGACATAAAGGTCGCCCCCATACCCATTCGCCGCCATCGGAGTTCACGCTGCTTTAGGCCATAGAAATGCAATAACCTGCCAGCAAGTAGTAATATTCCGCAAATATGCAGCATCCAGACTGTTGCTCCATTCATTTCCATGACCAGTAACAGAAGTAAGGAAATAGGAATATATTCAACAGCATTACCATGAACGCGAATCGCTGTTTGTAATTCGTAAAAACCGCCATCACCATATGCAACCTGATACTGTGTTCTTAATTTAATCACATCAAGAGACAGTTTAATTAACAATAGTGCGCCCAATACAATATAAAGTGAGCTAACCATTTCTAACTCCATTGCCTAACCCAAAAACGGCTTACTGATGATAAACCTCAAAAGTAAAACTGTCGCTATAAATCATCATATTTAATGATAAATTGGATTTGGTTTATCTGATCGTGAAAATTGTCTTGTCATGAAACGTGTTATAGCCTTATCTCCAGATAGAATTTCCAGTATAATGGCTTCCTTTTTTGACAATTCTTCCTAAAAGAACAATGCCAAAATTTCCGCAGCAGAATGCATAACGAGCTGAGTAAAAGGATATTGTATGCGTACTAATTATTGTGGGCAGTTGAGCCGGGCCCATGAAGGCCAAAAAGTGACTTTATCAGGTTGGGTAAACCGCCGTCGTGATTTGGGTGGTCTTATTTTTATTGATATGCGAGATCGTGAAGGTATCGTTCAGGTATTTTTTGATCCGGATAGAAAAGACGCATTTGCTCAGGCTTCTGAACTGCGTAATGAGTTTTGTATTCAAATTACCGGGATTGTACGCGCCCGTCCTGACAGCCAGATCAATAAAGATATGGCGACAGGGGAAATTGAAGTTTTTGCTGAAAGTCTTGAAATCTTCAACCGTTCAGAGCCATTACCGCTGGATAGCAACCAAAACAACAGTGAAGAACAGCGCCTGAAATATCGCTATCTTGATCTGCGTCGCACGGAAATGTCTCAGCGTTTCAAAACTCGGGCAAAAATCACGAGTTTTGTCCGTCGCTTTATGGATGATGCTGGTTTTCTGGATGTGGAAACTCCGATGCTGACTAAAGCAACACCAGAAGGTGCGCGGGATTATCTGGTACCAAGCCGTGTACATAAAGGCAAATTTTATGCCCTGCCTCAGTCTCCACAGCTGTTCAAGCAATTGCTGATGATGTCCGGTTTTGACCGTTATTATCAAATCGTCAAATGTTTCCGTGATGAAGACCTGCGTGCTGATCGTCAGCCAGAATTCACTCAGATTGATGTTGAAACTTCATTTATGACCGCTGAGCAGGTTCGCGAAATCATGGAAAAAATGATCCGTGAACTGTGGCTGGAAATTCGTGGTGTCGATTTGGGGACTTTCCCTATCATGACGTTCGCTGAAGCCATGCGCCGCTTTGGCTCGGACAAACCGGATCTGCGTAACCCGCTGGAATTGGTTGATGTTGCTGATTTGGTTAAAGACGTTGAATTTGCTGTTTTTGCTGAACAGGCAAATAACCCTAAAGGACGTGTAGCAACCATTCGTGTGCCGGGTGGCGCTGAGCTGAGCCGCAAACAGATAGATGAATACGGCAAGTTTGTCGGGATCTATGGTGCGAAAGGATTGGCATGGATGAAGGTTAATAACCGTGCCGCTGGTCTGGAAGGTGTTCAAAGCCCGATTGCCAAGTTCCTGTCCGCAGAAGTGGTTGAGGGCTTGTTGTCCCGTACTAATGCACAAGACGGTGATATTCTGTTCTTCGGTGCTGATCAGAAAAATATCGTTACCGATGCCATGGGCGCACTGCGTCTGAAAGTGGGTCGTGACCTGAACCTGACTGATCTGACCAGCTGGAAACCGCTTTGGGTTGTTGATTTCCCAATGTTTGAAGGCGATGGAGAAGGTGGTCTGGCTGCAATGCACCATCCATTTACTTCTCCATGCGATATGTCTGCTGAAGATCTGGAAAGCAACCCTGAATCTGCTATTGCGAATGCATATGATATGGTTATCAATGGCTACGAAGTGGGTGGTGGTTCAGTCCGTATCCATCGTAATGAAATGCAGCAGGCGGTATTCCGCATTCTGGGTATCACCGAAGAAGAGCAACAGGAAAAATTCGGTTTCCTTCTGAATGCCCTGAAATATGGCACGCCTCCTCATGCAGGGCTGGCTTTTGGTCTGGATCGCCTCGTCATGTTGCTGACGGATACTGATAATATCCGTGATGTGATTGCATTCCCGAAAACAACCGCAGCAGCTTGTCTGATGACTGAAGCACCGGGTTACGCAAGTTCGGCAGCACTGGAAGAGTTAGCTATTTCGGTTACTAAAAAAGAGAGCGAATAATGGATTACAAGCGCCCTGAATCTGTGCTGGTTGTTATTTATGCTGCCGACAGCAAAAGGGTGCTGATGTTACAACGGCGGGACGATCCTGATTTCTGGCAATCCGTTACGGGGAGCCTCGAAGAGAACGAAAAGCCGTATGAAGCAGCGTTGCGTGAAGTGCAGGAAGAGATTGGGATTGATATTGTCAGTGCCAATCTTGAACTGATAGATTGTCAGCGCAGCCTCTATTATGAGATTTTTTCACATTTACGTTATCGATATGCTCCTGGGGTAACACGGAACAAAGAACACTGGTTTTTGCTGCCGTTGCCCGGGGAGTGCGAGATCCTGCTGACAGAGCATCTGGCTTCTCAATGGCTGGCAGTGGAAAAAGCTGCCAGCCTGACTAAGTCATGGAGTAATCAGCAGGCAATTGAAGAGTTTGTTATTTAGTCTGCTAAACCTGACAGATTTCACTTTACCACAGATAAAGCAGGTAAATTGGATGATGAAGGGTACAGACGTTTTATCGGAGATATTTTCATGGCAGGTCATAGTAAGTGGGCCAATACGAAGCACCGTAAAGCGGCGCAGGATGCAAAACGCGGTAAAATTTTCACTAAAATTATCCGTGAGTTAGTCACTGCGGCACGTTTGGGTGGCGGTGATCCTGACTCTAACCCACGTCTTCGCGCAGCGATTGACAAGGCGCTGTCCAATAACATGACTCGTGATACCTTAAACCGTGCTATTGCCCGTGGTGTGGGTAATGACGAGTCAGATAACATGGAAACCATCATTTATGAAGGTTATGGCCCGGGTGGTACAGCTGTAATGGTTGAGTGCCTGAGTGATAACCGTAACCGTACAGTTTCCGATGTTCGTCACGCATTCACCAAAACAGGCGGTAATTTGGGTACGGATGGTTCTGTTGCTTATCTGTTCACCAAAAAGGGTGTTATTTCTTATGCGCCGGGTCTGGATGAAGATGCTGTGATGGAAGCGGCTTTGGAAGCAGGCGCTGATGATGTTGAAACTTATGATGATGGTGCGATTGATGTCTATACTACACCAGAGAGTTTTGGTGAAGTTAAAGATGCACTGGATGCAGCGGGTTTCAAGGCTGATTCTGCCGAAGTTTCCATGATCCCATCAACGAAAGCAGAACTGGACGCAGAAACAGCACCTAAATTACTTCGTCTGATTGATATGCTTGAAGACTCTGACGACGTTCAAGAAGTTTATCACAATGGTGAAATTTCTGATGAAGTTGCAGCTTTGCTGTAATTCACATTAGGGTTCACAGCGTAGAGAAAGTGCACCTTATGTCAGGGCACTTTCTCTAACGTTTTTATTTATGCATTTTATTCCGGATTTCCTTATTCCATAGTTTTTATTCCATAGTTTTTATTCCATACAACAGGTGAATAAACAGCATGGCGGTTATTCTTGGTATAGACCCTGGTTCCAGAGTGACAGGGTATGGTGTTATCCGCCAGCAGGGACGACAGCTTATTTATCTTGGCAGCGGTTGTATCCGGACAAAAGTTGATGATCTTCCCGGTCGTTTACAGCGAATATATGCAGGTGTTGCTGAAATAATCACTCAATTCCAACCTGATGTTTTCGCAATAGAGCAAGTTTTTATGGCGAAAAATGCAGATTCAGCCTTAAAACTCGGGCAGGCGCGTGGTGTCGCTATTGTTGCGGCAGTTAATGGATCCATTCCTGTATTTGAGTATGCAGCACGTCAGGTGAAACAAACGGTTGTGGGCACCGGCGCTGCAGATAAAAGTCAGGTTCAGCATATGGTTCGTTCAATGCTGAAATTATCAGCCAATCCGCAGGCTGATGCGGCAGATGCTTTAGCGATTGCGATTACACATTGTCATATGAGCCAGAATTTACTCCGTATGGGCAATGCGAGGTTAAATTTAGCGCGAGGGCGTCTGAAATAACCTTTCAATTGTTTTGGCTGGATATGCATCCAGCTTTTTTTATGCTATAAGCTTTATCGAATCATTTATTTTTATTTTCAGGGGGTAAGTAGTGATAGGGCGTTTGAGAGGAACTGTATTGGAAAAACAGCCACCACTGGTTTTGTTAGAAACGAATGGTGTAGGTTATGAAGTTCATATGCCAATGACCTGCTTCTATGAACTACCTGAAATTGGTCAGGAAGCCATATTATTCACTCAGTTCATTGTGCGGGAAGATGCTCAACTATTATATGGTTTTAATGATAAGCAAGAGCGTGCTCTTTTCCGTGAACTGATTAAAGTCAATGGCGTTGGGCCAAAACTGGCACTGGCGATCCTTTCTGGTATGTCTGCTCAGCAATTTGTTACTGCTATTGAGCAGGAGGCTATTTCTTCTCTGGTTAAGTTACCGGGAGTGGGTAAAAAAACAGCGGAAAGATTAGTCGTAGAAATGAAAGATCGTTTTAAAGGGCTTAACGGCGATCTGTTCAATCAAAATAGCGATATTAATTTGCCAGCAGCAACTCAACCAGCTAATTCCGATGCTGATATTGAAGCAGAAGCTGCGGCAGCTCTGGTTTCACTGGGATATAAACCACAGGAAGCAAGCAGAATGGTCAGCAAAGTGGCTAAACCGGGTGCAGATTGTGAAACCCTTATCCGAGAAGCGCTTCGTGCGGCTCTATAATGGCAGGAGTTAAGTGATGATTGAAGCTGATCGTCTGGTTTCAGCAGAAATTCTGCAAGATGATGAGGCGGTTGATCGCGCTATCAGGCCAAAATTCTTATCTGAATATGTTGGTCAGCCTCATGTCTGTGAGCAAATGGAGATTTTTATTCAGGCTGCACGGCAGAGGGGGGATGCGTTAGATCATTTGCTGATTTTTGGCCCTCCCGGGTTGGGTAAAACTACGCTGGCGAATATCGTTGCCAACGAAATGGGTGTGAATCTGCGTACAACTTCAGGGCCAGTATTGGAAAAAGCAGGCGATCTTGCTGCAATGCTGACGAATCTTGAACCCCATGACGTTCTGTTTATTGACGAAATCCACCGTTTATCTCCGGTTGTAGAAGAAATTCTTTATCCGGCGATGGAAGACTATCAGTTGGATATCATGATTGGCGAAGGGCCGGCTGCCCGTTCAATCAAGATTGATTTGCCTCCGTTTACATTAGTCGGTGCTACAACCCGTGCCGGTTCTTTAACTTCTCCTTTGCGCGATCGATTCGGTATTGTGCAGCGCCTTGAATTTTATAATGTCGATGATTTGCAAAGTATCGTTTCCCGTAGTGCCCGTTATATGGGGTTGGAGATTTCAGACGATGGGGCAAGGCAAATTGCCATGCGTTCCCGTGGAACGCCGCGTATTACAAACCGTTTGCTGCGGCGGGTACGTGACTTTGCTCAGGTAAAAGGTGATGGTTCAGTTGACAATGATATCGCCGCTAAAGCCCTTGATATGCTGAATGTGGATTCAGCGGGTTTTGATTATCTTGACCGCAAATTATTGGTTGCCATTATCGATAAATTTATGGGCGGCCCGGTTGGTTTGGATAACATCGCCGCAGCTATTGGTGAAGAGCGGGAAACCATAGAAGATGTTCTGGAACCTTTTCTTATCCAGCAGGGCTTTATCCAGCGTACACCACGGGGCCGAATAGCAACCAACCATGCTTATCGGCATTTTGGCTTGAGCAAAGAAAGCGAGTAAAAATTACTTAATGACTACTCCTCCTGAAGCAGATAATGCATTGTTAATCCTCCAGAGGAGATTAGCTGAGTCGCTGGTGGCTGTTTACCTTCATGGTTCGGCTGTGGCAGGAGGTCTTCGTCCAAATAGTGACGTAGATTTATTGGTAGTTGTTAATAAACCGCTGACGACTGAAATCCGGGAATGTCTTGCTGCTGATTTAATGCTGATATCGGGCCGATATCCTTCTGATCCTGATGGACGTCGCCCGGTTGAACTGATTGTTTTTTTGCTCACTGATCTGAGAGCATCGCATTATCCTGCCCGAAGCGAGTTCATGTATGGCGAATGGCTACGTCATCAATGTGAACAAGGAAAAATGCTTAAACCTGTTTATGATCCAGAACTAATTTTAGTGTTGGCTCAGTCACGACAGGAAGCGATCCCTCTGATTGGCCCACCCGTAAGCGATCTACTTCCAGTTATTCCAAAGGCGGAGATTCATCGGGCTATTAAAGATGTTCTGCCGGGCTTAATTGAGACCTTACAGGGAGACGAACGTAATGTTCTGTTAACGTTGGCGCGTATGTGGAGAACGTTAGTTACCGGAGAGTTTGTTCCTAAGGATATTGCTGCTGACTGGGCAGCGGCACGTCTTCCTGTTATGCAATCCACAGTCTTGGCTGATGCGAGGAAGGCTTATTTGAGTGGGAATGAAGAAGATTGGGAGAGTCGTCAGCAGGAACTTCATATTACGATAAGTTCTCTGCGTGACTGTGTGATGAAGAGTTAATAACATCTGATCATGCTACTAGCATTAATATTAAGACTATTTGTTAAATCTTTTATAGAGTGACATTATTACTGCTTTATAATTCAATATCGCTGTCTCTGGTTAATCAATAAATTGATATCATGAGCAATTTTGGCTTAGATAAAAAGTCCCATAATTATTAAAGCCATAATAAAAGGGCCATAATTATTAAAATTATGACCCAACTATTTATTTGGTCAAAAAGTTAACTTTTTGCCTTACAAGTTAAACTTAAAGCAAATAACACTGCAGCACAAAGCACAACAGAAGGCCCTGCTGGTGTGTTATAAAACGCGGATAAAGTCAATCCGCCGGTAACGGAAAACATACCTATACCAATTGCACAAATTGCCATCTGTTCAGGTGTACGAGCAAAACGACGAGCAGTAGCTGCCGGGATAATAAGTAAGGAAGTGATTATCAGCGCTCCGACGAATTTCATTGCCAGTCCGATAGTCAGTGCAGTGACCAGCATCAACAATACACGTAACCGCTGAATATTAACTCCATCAACGAAAGCCAGATCCTGACTGACGGTCATTGACAGTAAAGCACGCCATTGCCATGCCAGTAATCCAGCCACAATAACAACACCTGCCGTAATCAGCCAGAGGTCTTCATACGTTACAGAAAGTAGGTCACCGAACAAATAAGCCATCAGATCAACTCGGATGCCGCTCATAAAGCTGACAACCACTAAACCCAGTGATAATGCGCTATGAGCCATAATACCCAGTAACGTATCAACGGCTAATTGTGGGCGTTTTTCCAGCCAGACCAGAATAACAGCCAGTATCAGTGTCACTGCAATCACCGCATAAAACGGATTCACATCTAACAGGAAGCCGAATGCCACACCAAGCAATGAAGCATGGGCCAGTGTATCGCCAAAATAGGACATTCTGCGCCAGACAACAAAAGAGCCAAGAGGCCCTGCGGCAATCGCCAATAAAACTCCGGCCAGCCAGCCCGGAAATAGTAGTTCGATCATTGGCGAGGCTCTCCACCCTTTTTCAAAATAATTTTCCCTCTTAAATCGTGATGATGATTATGATGGTGGCGATAAATTGCTAGCTGTTCGGCACCGCGGTGACCAAACATAGCAATAAATTCCGGATGCATGGATACCACTTCTGGGGTACCTGAACAGCAAATGTGTTGATTAAGGCATAAAACCTCGTCTGTTTTCGCCATCACCAAGTGCAGGTCATGCGATACCATAAGGACAGCGCAATTTAGTTCTGTTCTGATTTGATTAATTAAATCATAAAGTGCTAATTGACCATTCACATCCACACCTTGTGTCGGTTCATCGAGAACCAGCAGTTGAGGATGATTGAGTAATGCTCTGGCGAGCAAAACTCGTTGAGTTTCTCCTCCTGATAGTTTTTGCATGGGTTGCTGCAATAAATGAGCAGCTTTGACTCGTTCTAAAACAGGGGTGATATCGGCTGATTTAACCCCCGGTTTAAGCATCATGAAGCGTTTAACAGTCAAAGGAAGAGTAGGGTCAAGATTTAATTTTTGTGGAACGTATCCTATCCTTAGTGTTTGGTTGTGCTCAATGACACCGGAAGTAGGACGAATTAATCCTAGAACAATGCGTACTAACGTTGATTTGCCGGCTCCATTTGGGCCGATTAACGTCAGGATCTTACCTTGTGTAAGGCTGAAAGAAATATTGTTTAATACCGTGCGGCTACCAAACTTAACCGTAATGTTTTTCAGGGTGATCATAATTGGCATGTTACATAACAGGCATGTTAAAAGTGTCTTGCAGAATCATTGGAATGTTATAATATAACATTTTTAGATTCTATGCATGGGATATTCATAATATGTTACACAAACCACAAAGATACGCGCATACATTTTTTCGTCAGGCAGCTCTGATTTCTGTGCTGACTGCGGGTATTAATTATTCTGCACAGGCGGATGTTGTCACATCTATTCGTCCTCTGGGCTTTATTGCTGCAGCTATTGCTGATGGTGTAACTGAGACGCAGGTACTTTTGCCTGATGGCGCCTCTCCACATGATTACGCTTTAAGGCCTTCGGATATCCGCAAACTTGATCAGGCGGATTTGGTTGTCTGGATTGGCCCGGATATGGAAACATTTTTAGCGAAGCCAATAGAGAAAACTGCACAAAATAAACAACTGGAATTGGCGAATTTACCTACCATCAAACCTTTATTACTGAAAAATAGCGAAGATAAACATGATTCAGGTGAATCGAATCAGCATAAACATGAAACAGATCACGAACATCATCACCATGGCCAATATAATATGCATATTTGGTTGTCACCAAACATTGCACAGAAGGCTGCTCAGGCGATATATACCCGTCTTGTCGAGCGATATCCTCAACATAAGCAACAATTAGAAGTAAACCTACGTAAATTCAATGGACAGCTTGTACAAACTGACAAGAATATTACAGATATGCTAAAACCCGCGTTAGGGAAGGGGTATTTCGTTTTTCATGACGCTTATGGCTATTTTGAAAAACACTATAAGTTGACACCGTTGGGTGTTTTTACTGTTAACCCTGAAATACAACCTGGTGCGCAGAGATTACATAACATACGAACACAATTGGTTGAGCAAAAAGCGAAGTGTATTTTTGCTGAGCCTCAATTCAGGCCAGCCGTCATTCATGCCGTTGCAAAAGGTACTGATGTACGTATTGGAACACTTGACCCATTGGGAAGCGGCATTGTATTGAATAAAGACAGTTATATGAAATTTATAACTCAGTTGTCAGAACAATACTCGAGCTGCCTGAATTAATATAATAAGGAATTATAAATAGTGCAGCAGATGGTTAAAACTATCGTTCTGGTATATAACAACCTGCCTAGACCACACAAAATCATGCTTGGTTCTTTGACATTGGTCACTTTAGCTGTGGCTGTGTGGCGTCCGGTTGTTTATCACGAACAAGAAGAAAGAATGGAAAGATCGGGGAGTATCACCATCACAGCTCCCAGCACTATCCCTGATGCAACAGATGACACGATTGGTGATAGTAATGAGCAGTTCTCTGATGAAGGGATCAGAGATGAGGAAAATGAATCGGAAGCCGCTGTAAATGTTCCTCATAAATATGTTGTTTCCAGTGGTGATACCTTAAGTTCTATTTTAAATCAGTTTGGTATTGATTCGTCCGATATTGCTTTATTGGCGAATCAGAATAAGGCACTGCGTGGCCTGAATATTGGTCAGTCATTATCATGGACTGTCGATGAAAACGGCGGTCTGAAAACGTTAACATGGGAAATGTCGCGTCGTGAGACACGGGTTTATACTCGTGAAGGTGATATCTTCAAAGAAACAAAAGAGTTTCAGAAAGGTGAGTGGGTAAACAGTGTCATAAAAGGCGCTGTGAATGGTAACTTTACCGGAAGTGCTTTAGCCGCAGGGTTAACCAGCAGCGAAGCAAGGGATGTGACTAAAGCGCTTCAATGGCAGATCGATTTCCGCAAGCTACGAAAAGGTGATCAGTTTTCTGTATTACTGTCCCGCGAAATGCTTGGCGGAAAAAGTGAACAGAGCCAGCTATTGGGTGTTCGCTTACGAAGTGGTGGTAACGACTATTATGCATTCCGGGCTGATGATGGTCGTTTTTACGATAGTAATGCATCTGGTTTGGAGCGTGGTTTTTTACGTTTCCCAACAACAAAACAATTCCGGGTCTCTTCTCCTTTTAATCCGCGTCGTTTAAATCCTGTCACGGGAAGAGTGACAGCTCATAGAGGCGTTGATTTTGCCATGCCTGTAGGAACACCTGTTCTGGCTGTTGGTGATGGCGAAGTTATTGTTGCCAAATTTGATGGTGCAGCGGGTAATTTCATTGCTATCCGGCATGGTCGTCAGTACACAACCCGATATATGCACTTAAGAAAGTTATTGGTAAAACCGGGCCAAAAAGTGAAACGTGGTGAGCGTATTGGTCTGTCAGGTAACACTGGCCGCACAACTGGTCCTCATTTGCATTTTGAATTCTGGGATAATCAGCAGCCGGTGAATCCATTGACTGCAAAATTACCTCGTTCCGGCGGGTTAAGTGGTAAAGATCGTTCGGAATATATTGCGATGGTTAAGGAGCTTAAACCGCAACTATCACTAAATTAAAAATCCAGATTGTTAACACATAAAAGCGGATGATTGGTATCATCCGCTTTTATCTTTTATGTTATGTTTGTTGAAAACAGATTGAAAACAAATGATTTGGAAGTTTATGTTGGAGCCAGCAGAGTTAGCTCATGAATAAAGAAAAAGATACAGATAGCAAACTGGGTTATATCCCAACGTTTCATTTATCCTATTTGCACCCTCGTTATTGGGGTATTTGGGCTGGTGTTGGAATATTGGCGGGTTTGGCTTATATCCCCGCTAAATGGCGTGACCCTTTGCTGGCTAAAATAGGCGTTTTTGCTGGCCGGAAGGCAAAAAGTGCCCGGCGAAGAGCGAAAATTAATCTGCTGTATTGTTTTCCTGAATTATCAGAACAACAGCACGAAATATTAATCGACAAAATGTTCGCAACAGCGCCACAATCTTTTGTTATGCTTGCCGAGCTTTGCCTGAGAGGTGTGGAGCCTACACTACAACGCACTCAGTGGCATGGAGAGGAAATCACTCAGGCTTTAAAAGAGCAGGGCAAAAATGTCATTTTTATGATCCCACATGGTTGGGCTATCGATATTCCGGCCATGTTATTGGCTGCTCGGGGTCAACCAATATCAGGCATGTTTCATCACCAGAGTAATCCGGTGGCTGATTATTTATGGAACAAGGCGCGTTGCTATTTTGGCGGCCGCTTACATTCCCGTGATGCGGGTATAAAGCCTTTTATTGCATCAGTGCGTCAGGGATATTGGGGATATTATCTGCCGGATCAGGATCATGGCGAAGAACACAGTGAGTTTGTCGACTTTTTTGCGACTTATAAAGCTACTCTGCCTGCTGTCGGGCGCCTGATGAAAGTGTGTAAAGCGGCAATTGTTCCTTTGTTTCCGGTTTATAACTGCGAAACGCATCAACTGGATATTTATATTCGTCCACCGATGGACGATATAGCAGAGCAGGATGATGCTTATATCGCCCGCCGTATGAATCAGGAATTGGAAGAATTGGTGAAGCCTAATCCTGAGCAATATACTTGGATATTGAAATTGCTTAAAACCCGTAAAGAGGGTGATATCGAGCCTTATAAAAGGAAAGATATTTGATTTAATATACACAATGGATTTCAAGATGCGTCGCGGCGGCAAGGGAGCAAGTCTCCAGGAACATAGATAACTATGTGACTGAGGTGAACGAACGCAGCCAACAAAGAGGCAACTTGAAAGACGAAGTATATAATAATCAGGGGTAGAAGCCGCCCCTGATTATTATCGAGTAAATACTATTTTGTAAATTTAAGCGCTTTTTAATTTATTCCTGCATAGCGTAGTAATGCAGTTATGAACGCCGCCGACAGAATTACCACAATTAAAGGCACTTTTCTCCAGGCCAGAAATACCGCGATAACAACACCCAATACACGCGCCATACCCGCAAAATGTTCACTTTCGTAGAAAGTTGCAGCCAGTGCTACAGCGAACAACAATGTAGTTGCAGCATCAGAAAGTAGTGCCTGAGAACGCTCAGATAAAGCTAACTTATTACCCAGTTTTGCTCCACCGAAACGCATTAAATAAGTGCCAAGCGATAGTATTGCAATACCAATAATAATCAGAGAGTAATCAGCCATTATTTTTTCCTCGCGAATAAGCCCAATAACGACAGCAGAACCGGTAAACCCACGGGAACAAAAGGCACAACGGAAAGTGAAAGTGCTGCTCCGCTGGAAGCACGAATAAGTGACGTTTTATTCTTGAATGCAGGGATCACCATCGCCAGCAGTATGGTTGGAAAGACCGCATCTAGACCAATCGTTTCTGGTGCAGGGATAAATTTGCCAACTGTACCGCCAATAAGAACACCTAATGGCCAGAATAGAGCGACTCCGATACCACAAAACCAGTATGCGGCCTTACGTTGCTCGGGAGTCGATTGTGACAGGCCGAATACCACACTCTCATCGTTCATAATATGGCAGCCGAAAAACTTTGCTTTACCTTTTCCGACTAATTCACGTACCGCTACACCAAAAGGTAAATGACGAGCATTTACCAATAAACCCGCAGCTGCCGCAGCAAGTGGATTACCACCACTGGCAATAATACCGATAAACATAAACTCAGATGCGCCTGCCAGCACGAATGTGGATAACACAAGAGGAAGCCATAATGGAAAGCCATAAGCAATGGCGAGCGATCCGTAAGAAATTCCAACAACGCCGACAGCCAGATAAACCAGAAATATTGCTTTTTTTATCTCTCCTGACAAACAGGAAAAATGGTGTGTGAACATATACATTTACCCATATCGAACAAAATTACATTATAATGAACAGTATTAAAACGCAGGTCAAGATGAACATTTTGTTCATTAAAATGAACAATGGAGCAGCAATAATGACACAGCCAATCAGCATAATTGCGAAGAGTTTAGTTCGTGAACGTGCGCGAAGTGGTCTTTCGCTGACGGAAGTAGCGCGGCGCGCAGGTATTGCTAAATCTACACTTTCACAGCTGGAAGCAGGGAATGGAAATCCCAGTCTTGAAACGCTTTGGGCATTGTGTGTGGCATTAAATATTCCTTTTGCCCGTTTGCTGGAACCTCAAAGTAATAAAACGCAAGTGATCCGACGTGGTGAAGGAACTAAAGTCACGGCTGAACAGGCAAACTATCAGGCAACTTTATTGGCAACCTGTCCACCGGGCGCTCGTCGCGATATCTATTTACTGATGACTCAGCCGGGAGCCGATCGCCTTTCAGATCCGCATCCAGCCGGTTCGATAGAGCATATTATTGTTACGAAAGGTCGGGCTTTGGTGGGGCTAACAGAAGCCCCGGAAGAATTAAGTGAAGGCGATTACATCTGTTATCCGGCAGATCAGGAGCATATATTTAAGGCACTGGAGCCAGATACACAGGCGATATTAGTTGCTGAACAAAATTAATATTATTTTGTTATTCTGCGCGTTTTTGAGATCGCGCAGAATAAGCATTTGCGTTATTCGACTTCAAGCACACGACAAGTATTGGTACTGCCGATAGTTCCCATCTGATCCCCCTGAGTGACCAGCACCAAATCGCCAGGAGCTAAGTAACCTCTGTCGCGCAGGCGGCTGACTGCTTCACTCGCCGCGGCAATACCATCAATGTGGCTGCTACAATAAACCGGTGTGACACCGCGGTATAATGCAGTACGGTTCAGCGTTGATTCATGGCGCGACATAGAGAAAATAGGCAGACCGGAGCTGATACGTGACATCATACGTGCTGTACGACCTGATTCGGTCATAGCGATAATGGCCTTGACCCCTTTCAGGTGATTGGCTGCATACATTGCAGACATTGAGATAGCTTCTTCAATACTGTCAAATGTGATATCCATCCGATGCTTGGATGCATTGATCCCCGGCATTTTTTCTGCGCCCAGGCAGACTTGAGCCATTGCTGCAACAGTTTCTGCTGGATATTGACCCGCCGCTGTTTCCGCAGATAGCATAACCGCATCAGTACCATCAAGGACTGCATTGGCAACATCCATCACTTCCGCTCGTGTTGGCATTGGGTTGGTAATCATCGATTCCATCATCTGAGTCGCTGTGATTACGACACGATTCAGTTGACGAGCGCGACGAATAAGTTTTTTCTGGACTCCAACTAATTCAGGATCGCCGATTTCAACACCCAAATCGCCACGGGCTACCATGACTACATCAGATGCCAGAATAATTTCATCGATAATTTCATCGCTGCTGACCGCTTCAGCACGTTCTACTTTGGCTACAATTTGCGTTTCGCAGCCAGCGTCCCGTGCCAACCGGCGGGCATAATTCAGATCTTCACCAGAGCGGGGGAAAGAGACTGCAAGATAATCAACGCCGATTTTTGCGGCAGTGATGATATCTTCTTTGTCTTTCTCTGTCAGTGCTTCGGCAGATAAGCCGCCACCCTGTTTATTAATACCTTTGTTATTGGAAAGCGGGCCGCCTACAGTCACTTCTGTAAATACTTTCATGCCCTGCACATCAAGTACTTTTAATTGAACTCGTCCATCATCCAGCAGCAGAATATTGCCGGTTGTGACATCTGATGGCAGTCCTTTATAATCAATACCGACTTTTTCTTTATCACCTTCTCCTTTTCCTAAGTTGGCATCAAGCAGGAATTTATCCCCGATATTGAGGAATATTTTCCCTTCTTTAAACGTCGATATACGTATTTTAGGGCCTTGTAGATCACCAAGGATAGCAACATGGCAACCCAGCCGGGCTGCTATTTCCCGTACTTTGTTTGCGCGCAGGATATGATCTTCTGCGGTACCATGAGAAAAATTAAGGCGGACAACATTGGCTCCCGCATTGATCACTTTCTCTAAATTGTTGTCACGATCTGTAGCAGGACCAAGTGTAGTGACGATTTTAGTTCTTCTGAGCCGTCTGGACATGTATTACTCCGTTGACCTGTAAAGTATGGATGCTTGGTTACCGTGAGATAACCATACAACTTTTTTGATTATCAACCCCGAAATATGTGTAGTATGCATGATATTGACGGGGATAAACTTTCCATTATGCTATCAGGCTGGAGAGTTGATAAATAGTGAACAAAAACACAGTCTATTTTTATGCTTTAGTCGTGCTTATCAAACCGCGAATTGCGTAATGCTTCCTTGACTTTCTTCAAGTTATCTCTGAATTTTGAACCCCTGCGCAATGTAAAACCCGTTGCCAGCACGTCAATGATGGTAAGCTGAGCAATCCGGGAAACCATTGGCATATAAATATCGGTATCTTCGGGAACATCCAGCAGAATAGAGAGAGTGGCTTCCTGTGCCAGCAATGAATCTGTTGAAGTGATGGCAATTACTGTTGCGTCATTTTCACGGGCAAGTCTGGCCAGTTCTACCAGATTTTTAGTCCTTCCTGTATGAGAAATCAGCACGACAACATCACCTTCAGTACTGTTAATGCAGCTCATTCGCTGCATTACAACATCATCAAAATAGCTGACAGGGATGTTAAAGCGGAAAAATTTGTTCATGGCATCGTGTGCGACAGCAGCAGAAGCACCCAGACCAAAAAAAGAGAGTTTTCTTGCCTGTGTCAGCAGGTCAACAGCACGGTTAATGGTTGCGATATCCAGATTACTCTTGACTGTTTCCAGATTAGCCATCACCGATTCGAAAATTTTATTGGTATAAGAGGTGACGCTGTCACTTTCTTCCACATTACGATTTACATAAGGAGTGCCATTCGCCAGACTTTGTGCCAAATGCAGTTTAAAATCAGGAAAGCCTTTGGTATTCAGGCGACGGCAAAAACGATTAACCGTAGGTTCACTGACATTCGCCATTTTTGCCAGAGTAGCGATACTTGAATGAATGGCAGTATTGGGTGAGTCGAGAATGACCTGCGCAACTTTTTTCTCAGACTTACTCAAAACATCAAGGCTATTTTGGAGCCGTTCCAGTGTGTTCATAAGACGCAGTTAAACCTCGGTTTTAACGATTTCATTAACAGGGGAAATCTATGTAATTTTCGTGAAAATATACTACTTGTTATTGAAAGCTGGCAGAGGTAAAAGTCAATAACTTGATATTTTTCATGAAAATATGACAAACATCTAACTTTCAACTTGGTAAGATTACTTCTTACTCGTAGTAAATTTTCACCTGATTACCACTTTCTGATGCAAATATCATTCATAATACAAGATGAAATGTAAAAATTTATGCACAGTGAGTCAGGTAGTAAGATTCATGCAGGCCATCATGATCTAGGAATGAAGTATTTACTGCATATAACCAAAAGAGTACATTACCTGCAATTTCTGTAAAAAAATTACAATATCCCGTAATTGAGGAGATGCAACATGGCGGTGACGTCTACAGCTCAGGCTTGTGATTTGGTGATTTTTGGGGCAAAAGGAGACTTAGCACGCCGGAAATTAATGCCTTCCCTTTATCAGTTGGAGAAAGCGGGGTATATCCATCCGGATACCCGTATTATCGGGGTTGGTCGCGCTGACTGGGATAAAAAAGCCTATACAAAGTTGGTTGAAGAAGCATTAACGACATTTATGTCTGAAAAACTGGACCCGGAATTATGGAAGAAACTCAGTTCGCGTCTGGAATTCTGTAATCTGGATGTCAACGAGACGGAACATTTCTCCCGACTGGCTAAAATTCTCAATCAGGATAAATTACCTGCCATTCATTACTTTGCTATGCCTCCAAGCACCTTTGGCTCTGTCTGCCATGGGTTGGGTGTTGCGGGATTGAATAAAGAACCCAATCGTGTCGTGATGGAAAAACCATTGGGTACAGATCTTGCCTCTTCTCGTGCTATCAATGATGAAGTAGCAAAATATTTCAGTGAAAATCAGATTTACCGCATCGACCATTATCTGGGTAAAGAAACCGTACTGAACCTGCTGGCGTTACGTTTTGCTAACTCTTTGTTTGTTAATAACTGGGATCATCGCACAATAGATCATGTGCAAATTACAGTTGCTGAAGAGGTTGGTATTGAAGGGCGCTGGGGATATTTCGATCAGGCCGGCCAGATGCGGGATATGATCCAGAATCATTTGCTGCAAATCTTGACCATGATTGCTATGTCACCTCCGTCTGATTTGTCCGCAGATCGTATTCGTGATGAAAAAGTTAAAGTGCTTCGTTCATTGCGCCGGATTGACCATACTAATGTACGGGAAAAAACAGTTCGCGGGCAATATACTGCCGGATTTGTGCATGGTAAAAAGGTTCCAGGTTATCTGGAAGAAGAAGGGGCAAATAAGGCCAGCAAAACGGAATCCTTTGTTTCGGTTCGTGTCGATATTGATGACTGGCGTTGGTCGGGGGTGCCTTTCTATCTGAGAACGGGTAAACGCTTACCGGCGAAATGCTCTGAGGTTGTGGTTTATTTTAAAGAGCCTGCATTAAATCTGTTTGCTGGCTCTTATCAGCAGTTACCTCAAAATAAGCTGACTATCCGTTTACAACCGGATGAAGGCATTGATATTGAAGTGCTGAATAAAGCACCGGGGCTGGAGCATAAGCACCGTTTACAGACAACAAAACTTGATTTGAGCTTCTCTGAAACATTCAATCAAACCCACCTTGCTGATGCCTATGAGCGCTTATTGCTGGAAGCAATGCGCGGTATTCAGGCACTGTTCGTCCGTCGGGATGAAGTGGAAGAAGCCTGGAAATGGGTTGATTCCATTATGGAAGCATGGGCGGCGGATAACGAGCCTCCAAAACCTTATCAGGCAGGCACCTGGGGACCGGTTGCCTCTATTGCGATGATCACCCGTGATGGGCGCTCATGGAATGAGTTTGAATAACTAAATATCATTGGATCTGGCCGCGTTAGCGGTCAGATCCTGCTCGCACTATCCATATATTGTTTAAGCTAACTCAAATGAGTTAAGTGATTTCATTAATTGTGTTTATTGTTTGAATATGCTAAAAATAGAGCGCAATCAGTTACACCACTAATATGAGGGTTCGTAGTATATTACACAGTGATTACCGTGTGATGAAAGAATAAAACATCATGAATAGCGCCAAAAGCGTAAAAATCCAACGTAGTACCAAAATTCAAAGCAATACCCACGTCTTATTCCTCTCAGCTATTTTATCCAGCGAACACTACTGGTGCGGCGCACTTTAGCTTCTTTTTTCTCCTATTAACCGGTTTGTTCCGGAAAATTCTAGCGACTTTTCAGTCAATTATTAGTCAACTAATTATTTGCCAAAATATCAGGCTTTTTTGATATCGCATTTTTAGGTGATGTTATTGGCATGAATAGTTTGATGTCTTGGCATGCCTATTTGGTATGTTTGGGAGAAAAAAAATGATTTATTGGATATTTCTTGCACTGGCGATTGTGACAGAGGTTATTGGTACGCTGTCCATGAAGCAAGCCAGTATTTCAGGTGATTTCACCGGTATGTTTGTGATGTATTTCATGATCACAACGTCTTATATTTTATTAGCAATAGCGGTTAAGAAAGTTGCTTTGGGTGTTGCTTATGCTCTGTGGGAAGGGATCGGTATCCTGTTTATTACAGCGTTTAGTGTGTTGTGGTTTGATGAATCACTGTCACCCATGAAAGTAGGTGGGTTGTCACTGCTGATAGTGGGTATTGCACTCATTAAAGCAGGTGCAAAAAAAGCACCAAAACTCCAGATGAAAGAGAAGGAGGCATAATATGCTGGCGCATTTTGAATGGTGGCATATCGCTTTTCTGATTCTGGCTGTTTGTTTAGAAATTGTGGCAAATATTTTGTTGAAACTCTCCAATGGATTCGAGCGCTTCTGGATGGGTATTTTATCGCTGGTGGCTGTTTTAGGTGCATTCAGTGCACTGGCACAAGCGGTAAAAGGTATTGAACTTTCCATTGCATATGCGCTTTGGGGAGCATTCGGAATTATTGCTACAGTTGCGGCGGGTTGGATTATGTTTAACCAGCGTCTGAATTTTAAGGGATGGGGAGGAATTGTGTTATTGTTGATCGGTATGGTTATGATCAAGATGGCATAAATTCAGTTCAAATCTGACTGCTAAAATGGCATTGAATAAGTTAATAACTTTCAATGCCATAAATTTCATTTCAGTATTAGAACAATACTAGAGCTTAACAAGCTGCAATGATTTTGATTTCCACTTTGTATTTTGGATGCATCAACTCAGCCTGAACAGTGCAACGTACAGGCGCATTGCCTGCAACAACCCAGTCATCCCAAGCGGCATTCATGCCTGCAAAATCGGCCTTATCAGCCAGAAAAATTGTTGCATCAATGATTTTACTTTTGTTTGAACCCAGACGTCGCAACATAGCATCAATATCAGACAATGTATTGGCGGTCTGCGCTGTGATATCACCATCCAGATTTGCTGGCACACTGGTATAATAAATGGTGTCGTTGTGGATAACAGCTTCTGACCAACGGGTATCTGGGTCAATGCGTTTAATTGTCATTTAATTTCCTGTTGATTGGATCAATTTTGATCCTGAATTGGCGGGTTATTACCCCTGTAAAAGGTCTATGGAAATAAACCCATAGCCCATTTTATCCTGATAGGGGTGTTCATTATTGTAATGTCATAACCTGTTGTCCAGCTCCGTCTGTAAGCTCTTGATTATCACAATTCACAGGGATATATCAGGACGTAATGTTTGCGATAAATGTTTGGGATTAAAGTTAATATCTATCCATTCCTTGAGTAATAAAAGGGCGCTGCTAATACATACTGTCATTTTGCGCTGTGCATCTGCAGACTAGCGGCATTTTTAGGTGAAATGAATTATCCTGATCTTAATTTCTATGTTTATATTATGATTTTTAAATCAATCTTATTCTATTAAAAGAGACGATCTGTGTCAGACGATTTTGCAGAAAATGGCATACTTGCCAAAACCATACAGGGCTTTAAACCCCGCGATGCGCAACGGGAAATGTCTTCTGCGATTACTGCGGCAATTCAAAATAAGCAACAGTTAGTGGTAGAAGCGGGGACAGGAACGGGGAAAACTTTTGCCTATCTGGTACCTGCATTGCGATCGGGCAAGAAAGTGATTATTTCCACAGGTTCAAAGGCGTTACAGGATCAACTCTATAGCCGGGATTTGCCTGCTATTACTGATTCGCTGGCATTTTCCGGTCGTCTGGCACTGCTAAAAGGACGTTCAAATTATTTATGCCTTGAGCGCCTTGAACAGCAATCAATCGGTGGCTCTCAACTTGAGCCAGAAACACTCTCAGAAATAATTACGCTGAAAAATTGGTCGTCACAAACCGAAGATGGTGATATCAGTACTTGTCATAAAATTGCGGAAGACAGCACTGTCTGGCCGTTGGTAACAAGCACTAATGATAACTGCCTTGGTCGCGACTGCCCGAATTATCAGGAGTGTTTTGTACTGAAAGCCCGCCGTAGGGCGATGGAAGCAGATATTGTCATCGTCAATCATCATCTATTTATGGCGGATGCAGTTGTCAAAGATACCGGATTTGGCGAATTAATTCCGCAGGCGGAAGTGATGATTTTTGATGAGGCGCACCAAATTCCTGACATTGCCAGCCAGTATTTTGGGCAGCAGTTAAGCAGCCGACAATTACTGGATTTATCCCGGGATATCATCATGGCTTACCGCACGGAAGTCAGGGATCAGGCTCAGTTACAAAAAAGTGCGGATCGACTGAGCCAGAGTACGCAAGATTTTCGTTTAGAACTCGGAGAAAACAGTTATCGTGGTAATCTCCGTGAAGTTTTGCAGCAGCAACATATTAAGCGGGCATTGGTGCGGCTGGATGATGCACTGGAACTTTGTTATGACGTTATGAAACTGTCACTGGGACGTTCAGCAATGCTGGATGCAGCTTTTGAACGGGCTACAATCTATCGTAACCGTCTTAAAAGACTGATTGATGTGACTGTGCCTGATTATAGTTACTGGTTTGAAAGTTATGGGCGGCATTTTTTGCTGGCTTTAACGCCTCTATCTGTCTCTGATAAATTCAGTGAGATGATCCGTGAACAATCCGGTTGTTGGGTTTTCACATCAGCAACGTTGTCAGTTAACGATCAACTCGAACATTTCACCGCGCGTCTGGGGTTAAAACAGGCTCAAACTTTACTCCTTCCCAGCCCGTTTGATTATCAGCGCCAAATGTTATTGTGTGTTCCGCGTCATTTACCACTACCTAATCAGAATGGTGGGGCGAAATGGTTAGCGGGTATGTTAAAGCCACTGATCGAAAGTAATAAAGGGCGCTGTTTTTTCCTGTGTACTTCCCACCAAATGATGCGCAGTTTGGCTGAAGAATTCCGGGCAAGTATGACATTACCTGTATTGGTACAGGGCGAAACCAGTAAGGGAAAATTATTGTCACAATTTCTCGCAGCAGGTAATGCTTTGCTGGTGGCCACCGGAAGTTTTTGGGAAGGCGTAGATGTGCGAGGTGATGCACTATCCTGTGTCATTATCGATAAATTACCTTTTACAGCGCCGGATGATCCGCTACTTAAAGCGAGAATTGAAGACTGCCAACATAAAGGGGGAGATGCTTTCAGTGAAGTTCAGCTTCCTGATGCCGTACTTAGCCTGAAACAGGGAGTCGGGCGTTTGATTCGTGATGTTGATGATTATGGCGTGGTAGTCATTTGTGATAATCGACTAGTCATGCGCCCTTATGGTGAAGTCTTTCTCAACAGTCTGCCTCCATCTCCCCGTACCCGGGATCTGTCGAAAGCGGTGGAATTTCTTAAATCCCGTCAATCACAGTCGCAGTAAAATCTCTGGGGGTATGATAGCATAGCCCCCCTTATTTCGAATTCTATTCTTGCCGGAGTTAAGGCATGTCCACACGGATTTTAGCTATTGATACTGCAACTGAAGCATGTTCTGTTGCACTTTGGAATGATGGTCTCATCGAGGCGCAGTTTGAAATTTCCCCACGGGAACATACTCAACGTATTCTACCTATGGTGGAGGCGGTATTGTCCAAAGGTTGTATAAAGTTACAACAATTGGATGCACTGGCATTTGGCAGAGGGCCGGGCAGTTTTACTGGTGTGCGTATTGGAGTGGGAATTGCTCAGGGGCTGGCCTTAGGAGCTGATCTGCCAATGATAGGTGTTTCTTCCCTGAAGACAATGGCTCAGGGGGTATTCCGTCTTAAAAATATATCGAATGTCTTGGTTGCCATTGATGCCCGTATGGGAGAGGTTTATTGGGCACAGTATACCCGTGATGAACAGGGTAAATGGTCAGGGGATGAAACTGAATCTGTGTTAAAACCTGAGCAGGCACAGTCCATCATGTCTAATTTAACAGGGGAATGGGCAATCGCTGGAACAGGATGGGAAGCTTATCCTCTATTACTGGAAAACCACTTAACTTTAATTCCGGGAGATATGGCGTTACCTCATGCAGAAGATATGCTGCCGTTAGCTGTTCAGATGTGGAAAGAGGGGGAGGCAACCGCAGTTGAGCTGGCAGAGCCCGTTTATCTACGTAATGAAGTCACATGGAAAAAATTACCGGGCCGCTAAAATTATTCAGGTAACTTTAGGGGAGAGGTTGCATAAATTTAATGCAACTTGTAGCGGAAACTGGTGTCCATGAAATATTGATATCCATAAAAACAGGACTGGCTATACCCACCGTCTTTCAGGTTGTATCTCAGCCAAAGAAGAGGCAATCTGAAAGACGAAGAAGTCGCATTCTCTGATTTTTTTCCTGTATGGGAGGTATTTATTATGCTCAATGGAACATACTGTCGGGTCATATTGCAATCTATTGTATTTATTGGGGCAATGGCACTCATCGGTTGTGCATCAGTTCCGGACTCAATAAAAGGAGCGACTAAACACCCGGAGGAAAACCTGATTAGTGTCAAAAACAAACCCGATTTATATATTGGGCATGAAGGGCGCTTTGGTGGAAAAGTCCTAAGCGTCTTAAATGAAAAAGGACGGACACGGTTAGAAATTTCAACAATGCCACTGGCAAGTAATGCTGCTCCTCTTATTGGTACTCCTTCACTCGGTCGGCTTTATGCTTACGTGAATTATTTTCTGGAGCCTACTGATTTCAAGAACCATTATGTGACTGTTGTTGGCTTGATTACGGGAATAGAAAAAGGAAAAGTCGGGGATAGTCCATATAACTATGTTGTGATGAATGTTAATGGTTTTAAACGCTGGCATGAAATAAGACGTATTTCATTACCATCTTCAGTAGGGAATATGTGGGGTTATTATGGTGAACCCTATTTTAATGAATGGATAGAACGTCCAGAAATTCAGTCTGCGCCTGTTGAAACTATCTTGACTGAAAAACATCCAGCCGAGTGATAAAGGTGGTCTCATGTTTGTTACAAATATGAGACTACTTTAAATAAATACTAAATTGTATTTTTACCAGACCGGAATCGTAAAGAAAAATATATTACAAACAAAAGGATAGTAAAAATCATGAAAATATTAATTAACTGATGAAACTCAGTTATATGAAATAAATCAAAACATATCATAAATACGCCGGTGAAACTCATTTTTAATGCACCCTGTAAAGCACTGGCAGCACCTTTATTCTTAGTTACATTCTCCATGCATAACATCAATGATAAAGGGGCAATAACACCTGATACTGTGGCTAATAAAAAAGAGAATATCATAATATTAATGGGTGTTTCTAAGTTTTGTAATGAGAAAAAAATAAGAATAAAGCTATAAAATATGAGTGATAGCAAATAGAGTTTTTTAGACGTTATTTTTATAAATTGCCTTCCTAACAACCATGATCCGAAAATAATTCCAGCAGCATAAATAATGAAGAATAGGCTGTTTTCTATCGGGCTATAGCCAATTTTATGAAAAATATAAGGAGAAGTGGAGTAATAGCCTATTGTATAAGAAAAAATGAGTGATGATGCAATGCTGAATGCAATAAATTGTATATTTTTTGCCAATTGAATATATGGCGTTAGGAATGTTGACGGTTTTGGTTCCTTTTTCTTCGTTTCACCCATTGTGAGTAAGGTAATAATTAGACCAATAAAATAAATAACAGCCAGTGTAAAAAAGGATATATGCCAGTTATATTTCATTTGTAGCCAGCCTCCAAAGACAGGGGCAAGAGCCGGAGATAGCTGGCTGGACATTGAAAAATAAGAAAATGCTTTTTTCAATTTTATACTTTCCTGAAAGATATCAACGATAATAGCCCTTGAGATAACAGTAAAACTAGCTGCACCAAATGCTGTAATTATTCTGGACAAATAGAGGTAACTGATTTTTTCGCTATAGTCTGATAAGAACAGACCAATAATAGAAATGGCAAACCCGATAACAACAGCAGGTTTTCTACCATAGCGATCACTGATACTGCCATAAAAAAACTGAGAAATACCCAGTATTGCCATATAAACTACAATTAAATTTTTGATGCTTTCTTGTGAAGCATTGAGTTCTTTTAAAATAAAAGGTAGTGAAGGATTAAAAAAATCAACAGCCATTAAACCAACAACGAGTAAAAAGCATGAAAAAAGAATTGTTTTTTGTTCGTTCATTAAAGTACCTTCACTTCTACATGACTCGTACATGTAAATTTTATTGCTGATGACAAAATACCCGTTTGATCACACCTAGGTTATTCACGAATAAAATGATTTTGTCCTAATATAGTGAAAAAATTATCAATACAAGATAAACAATACCGAAGTGTTTATTAGGTCAAGAAGTGTACACATTAGATTTCAGAATACGTGATGGTGGCGAGGGAGCGTAGTTAACGCATTATTTTGTTTGAATGTTAACCAGTAACATGCGAATAACCCTTAATAATTATCGGGCATTGGTTTACATTGTTTATAACTATTTGGAATAATGATATGGGTTTTCGGCAAAAATAACTAAATCAGTGTATAATTAGTGAATTATACATCTAAATACTAGTTATGTTATTAACTATTTGATAAATAATAAAAACATAGGGGCGGCATAAGCTGCCTTATTTTTTAGCAGCGATAATAAAGTATTAAATTAGTGATGTGTATCGCCAACCTGAACAATGTTCCTTTTCAAACTGGTACGCTGAGTTAATAATTTGTTAAATACACAGGTCTGGTTTTTGTTTCATGGTCAATGGTTACACAGCAATTAGATTTCAGGAGTACTCAACTTGGAAAAAGTCTGGCTAAAACATTATCCGGCGGATGTTCCGGCAGAAATCGATCCCGATCGTTATTCATCATTGATTGAAATGTTTGAAAATGCCGTGGCGAACTATGCTGATCAGGTCGCATTTATTAATATGGGTGAGGTTCTCACTTTCCGCAAACTGGAAGAGCGTAGTCGTGCCTTTGCTGCTTATTTACAAAATGGATTGGGGCTTAAAAAAGGCGATCGTGTGGCATTAATGATGCCGAATCTACTGCAATATCCCATTGCTCTTTTTGGTATTCTGCGTGCGGGGATGATTGTTGTTAATGTAAACCCACTGTATACCCCACGAGAATTGGAGCATCAACTGACTGACAGTGGTACTTCAGCTATAGTTATTGTCTCTAATTTTGCACATACCTTAGAAAAAATAGTTTTCAATACTCCGGTCAAGCATGTCATTCTGACTCGCATGGGTGACCAGTTATCCCGTCCAAAAGGGACTCTTGTAGATTTCGTCGTAAAATATATTAAACGGCTTGTTCCGAAATATCACTTGCCGGATGCAATTTCATTTCGCAGCGTTATCCACAAGGGTTATCGCATGCAGTATGTCAAACCAGAGGTAAATAACGAAGATTTGGCATTTCTGCAATATACCGGAGGTACAACAGGTGTGGCAAAAGGCGCCGTGTTGACCCACCGGAATATGTTAGCGAACCTTGAACAGGTTAAAGCCAGTTATTCATCGTTGTTACGTCCCAAACAAGAACTGGTTGTCACGGCGTTGCCGCTATACCATATTTTTGCTCTTACTATAAATTGCCTGCTGTTCACTGAATTGGGTGGTCGGAACTTATTGATTACCAATCCGCGGGATGTGAACGCAACGGTTAAAGAGCTTTCCCGTTATAAATTTACCGCATTGTCTGGCGTGAATACGTTATTTAATGCCTGGATGAATAATGCGGAATTCCAGAAACTGGATTTTTCTGCATTACGTCTGGCTGTCGGTGGTGGTATGGCAGTGCAGAGCGCGGTTGCGGATAAGTGGCAAAAATTGACAGGTTGCCATTTACTCGAAGGATATGGCCTGACTGAGTGTGCACCTTTAGTGTCTGCTAACCCACATAATCTGGATCATCATAGTGGCAGCATTGGTTTCCCGATTCCTTCAACAGATATTAGGCTGATGGATGACAGTGGGAATGAGGTTCCTATGGGAGAGGCTGGTGAAATGTGGGTTCGTGGGCCTCAGGTAATGAAAGGTTACTGGAATCGCCCTGATGCAACCGCTGAGGTATTAAAAGACGGCTGGCTGGCAACAGGGGATATTGCCAATCTGGATGAAAAAGGCTTCCTGCATATTGTTGATCGGAAAAAAGATATGATTCTGGTTTCCGGTTTCAATGTCTATCCGAATGAAGTGGAAGATGTTGTTTCATCACACCCCAAAGTGTTGGAGTCAGCGGCAATCGGTGTTCCGAACGAAAACTCAGGTGAAACGGTTAAAATCTTTGTTGTTCGTAAAGATCCTAGTTTAACTGAGGATGAACTTAAAACACACTGCCGACGTTATTTAACTGCTTATAAGGTGCCTAAAATTATCGAATTCCGTGATGAATTACCGAAATCGAATGTAGGTAAAATTCTTCGTAAAGAACTGCGTAAAGAAGAAATAGAAAAAGCAGAAAAATAGCTTAGAGAGTGTTCAGAAAGGCAATTGACATTGCCTATTACGTCAGCAATGCCGGTAAAACCGGCGTTGTTGTATCTTGCTGATCGGTGTTGGTTATCGATTCTAAAATTTCTAAATTATAGAATAAGCTGCTCCGTTCTTGAGATACTTTTTTAAGATCAGGAGTAGGATTTTATAAACAGGTATGGCATTAACTTCCTTGAATTGATTGAATAATCTTACTTGCCTAATCAGTAGATGGCACATGTCCTGCCTGTTTCCTTTCTGCATTAGCCGGAATAATTCCAGATCAATCAAGCATAGTATTATCTCAAAATGATATTTTGAAAGTCATAGAAGAATAAAGGTCATCGTGTTTGAGATAATCTTTTCAAAGTTGTGGTAAGTGGAAACTATGTTTAATACTATAGAATGCATAAATGGCTATCTAATTAAAAGTGTGTACTTTATCTTTCAAGTTGCTTCTTTGTTAGCTGCGTTCATTCACTCTAGTCGCATAGTTATCTATGTTCCCGTGATGAGCCCCCTTACCGCCGCGATGTATCTTGAAATCCATTGTGTATAGAGGTTTTTGTTGTTTGTACAAATCTATGTGCACTTTTATTTTTTAGCATTCAATTATTCACAACAAATTGTATTTAAAGGATATTTTATTGTTTAGTTGTAATTATCAGTTAATCACATCCGATGCCCAGTTACAGTCCATCTGTGATCGGGCCAAACAACATGCAAAAATTGCGCTGGATACAGAATTTGTACGCACAAGGACATATTATCCCCAATTAGGTTTGATTCAACTGTTTGATGGAGAAGAACTTTCTCTGATTGACCCCCTTGAAATTTCTCAATGGCAGCCTTTACGCGAGTTATTGACTGATCCGAATGTTGTAAAATTCATTCATGCTGGCAGTGAAGATTTGGAAGTTTTTTGGAATAGCTTTCAGTGCATGCCTACTCCGATCATAGATACTCAGGTATTGGCGGCATTTATTGGGCATCCTTTGTCGTGCGGGTTTGCAACATTGGTTTCAGAATATTTGCATGTAGAGCTGGATAAAAGCGAATCGCGTACCGATTGGCTGGCTCGTCCGCTCAGTGAAAAGCAATGTGAATATGCGGCGGCGGATGTTTATTATCTCTTGCCTTTGGCTGATATTCTGATGACAGCCACAGAGCAGGCGGGTTATATGGACGCAGCAAAAGATGAAAGCGAACTGATTGTACAGCGTCGCAAAGAGATCTTAATGCCGGAGTCTGCATACAAAGATATCAGTAATGCCAACCAACTACGCCCAAGGCAATTAGCCTGTTTAAAAAAACTGGCTGCATGGCGTTTGAATCAGGCTCGTGAACGGGATTTGGCTGTTAATTTTGTTATTCGTGAAGAAAACTTGTGGCAGGTGGCGCGTTATATGCCAACTTCACTGGGCGAGTTGGATGCTTTGGGGTTAAGTGGGCAGGAAATTCGTTGTCATGGGCGTCGGTTACTGGCAATGGTAGCAGAATGCCGGGAGCTTTCAGATGAAGAATGCCCTGAATTAATTAAAAACTTAGTTGATTACCCTGAGTATCGTAAAGCGTTTAAAGAAATAAAATCACTGATAAATAGGGTCAGTGAACCACACCAATTTTGCGCTGAATTATTGGCATCCCGCCGTCAGATTAATCAATTACTCAGTGCTCACTGGAAACTGAAATCATCAGAAAGTCTACCTGAGTTATTACGGGGCTGGCGGAATAAACTATTGGCTGAACAGATTGCTGAAATATTAGCTGATTACCCAGTTCAGTGATCCATTTGTCTGAACTGAAATCGGGATGTTTATACATCCCGATTACTTTCGGGAAATCACGCGCTTAAATTAAATAGCACTATTTGATAGCGTTATTTTGGCGATTCCTCAATCTCCGGTAATGTTACATTGAGTTCCAGTACGGAGATATCATCATTCTTTTGCTCAAACTGTACAGAAAGCATATCCGGGTCAATTTGTACATATTTACAAATGACAGCCAGAATATCGCGTTTCATTTCGGGCAAATAGGCAGGCTCAGTATCACCACGGCGCCGTTCTGCCACGATGATTTGTAGCCGTTCCTTGGCAATATTGGCTGTCGACTTTTTTCTCGACAGGAAGAAATCTAACAAAGCCATGCGTTACCCTCCAAACAGGCGTTTCAAAAAGCCCTTTTTTTCTTCCTCAATGTAGCGGAAAGGCCGCTCTTCACCGAGTAAACGTAAAACTGTGTCTTCGTATGCCTTACCTGCATCAGACTCTTTATCCAGAATAACTGGCTCTCCCTGGTTCGAAGAGCGTAAAACAGATTGATCTTCAGGAATGACACCGATTAAAGGAATACACAAAATTTCCAGAACATCTTCCATGCTCAGCATATCGCCACGGTTCACACGACCTGGGTTATAACGGGTCAACAAAAGATGCTCTTTGATAGGGTCTTCACCCCGTTCAGCCCGACGTGATTTAGATGCGAGAATACCTAAAATTCGATCCGAATCGCGCACAGATGAAACTTCCGGATTTGTTGTAATAATAGCTTCATCGGCAAAGTAGAGAGCCATCAAGGCACCACTTTCAATACCCGCTGGTGAATCACAGATAATAAATTCAAACCCTTGCTGAGTTAATTCATTCAAGATTTTTTCGACACCATCACGGGTGAGAGCGTCTTTATCCCGAGTCTGAGAAGCAGGCAGAATATATAAATTCTCTGTGCGCTTATCTTTTATCAGCGCTTGATTTAATGTGGCGTCACCTTGGATCACGTTAACGAAGTCAAAAACCACACGGCGCTCACATCCCATGATGAGATCGAGATTACGCAGCCCGATATCAAAATCAATGACTACGGTTTTTTTCCCTTTTTGTGCGAGGCCGGTAGCAATGGCCGCGCTTGAAGTGGTTTTGCCAACGCCACCTTTACCAGATGTAACAACAATAATGCGTGCCATGAAGCGATTCCTTGTTATAAGGGCTAGATTAAGGTTTCAATAGTTAATTCATTATTTACCAGACGTAATTTCACCGCTTTACCAGCAAAATTATCTGGAATTTCATCACTGAGCCAATATTGGCCGGCAATAGAGGTTAGCTCAGCATTTAAATGGGTGCAGAAAATCTGGCTTTCTTGATCGCCAGATGCGCCTGCTAATACACGCCCACGTAGCACGCCATATATATGAATATTTCCGTCAGCGATTAATTCTGCACCAGCACTGACATTACTGGTAACAATAAGATCGCTATTCGGAGCATAAATTCTTTGTCCTGAACGAACAGGCGTATTAATTATACGAGTTTTTTTGAAAATAGGTTCAGGTGGCTTATTTTCTTCAGTACGAATTTTCTGGCTTTTCCCTTCTTTTAATAAAGGGAGTTCCGCTTCCAACACAATTTTCCGCTGTTCTTCATCCTGGCAGCCGCTGATGCCAACAATACGTAGCCCGCTAGATTCAACCACACGATGTAGAGCAAGAAGGTCTGCACCAGCAGGGAGATGGGATATATTGATAACAACTGGAGCATTTTTCAGGAATTCGGGCGCTTGCTCCAATTTTTCCTGTATGGCCTTTTGAATGATATCCGGCTGGTCATCATGCAAATGAACGACCGAAAGCGTAAAATTACTGCCTTTTAGCTCAATTGGCGATTGTGACATCGATATTCAGACTCAGCAAGGTTAAGTTCCATGGAACAACTCCAAGGATACGATATTCTTAAATATAATAAGCATGTTATAGTTACTGAATTATTCAAGCAAGTCGCAGTGTTAATTAAAAAGAGTTTATGACAATGATTTGTGTAATCTATAGAAGTCCAAAGCGTGAACAAACATATCTCTATCTTACAAAAAAAGGAGATTTTTCCTCTGTTCCTGAAGAGTTATTGAAAGCTTTTGGCGAACCACAATTTTCTATGATGATTTCGTTATCAGAAAGAAAAAAATTAGCTAATGCGGATATTGAAAAAGTAAAAGCGGCATTGAGTGAGCAGGGTTTTTACTTGCAGGTTCCCCCTCCCGTTGAAAGTTTAATCAATGAACATCTGGCAGCAGCCAAATCATGAAAAAAATCGTCATCCGAAGAGCCACGGGTAGTGGCTTGATCCTGAATTAAGAGGGTGATTTATGAAATTAATCATCAAGGTACCTTTATTATTGAGTGTAATACTGCTGGCTGGGTGTATTTCACCCGATAAAAAAATACAGCAGGATTCAGGGTTGACGGTTTTATCTCAAGTGGATGTGAAGGTATTGGAACAGCAGTTTCCACGTGCTTCACGTGAACCATCGCAATTTCCGGCTTATGTGACTTTAATCAGACAGCAGGCGAGGAAACAGGGGTTCAGTGAGGAGACCTTAAAACGGGCATTTGCTGATATACACTTTATTCCACGGGTCATTAAATCAGATCGTAATCAGCCAGAGAAAAAAGCGACTCTGGATGAGTATCTGAAACGTGTTTTGCTTGACTGGAAAATAAAACAGGGTGTTGAACAATATCAGAATAATTCCCTGCAATTAGAAAGGGTCGGCCGCAAATATGGTATCCCTGAATCTTATATTGTCGCCTTATGGGGGCTGGAGAGCGGGTTTGGCCGTATGCAGGGTAAGGAAGATGTTATATCCGCATTGTCTACGCTTGCTTTTGAAGGGCGGCGGGAAGATTTCTTTATCAAACAGCTTCTGGCCGCTCTTGAGATTATAGAGAAAAAATACATTGGCGCAGACCAGACTCTGAAAGGTTCTTGGGCTGGAGCGATGGGGCAAAGCCAGTTTATGCCGACTTCGTATCTGACTTATGCCGCAGATGGTAATGGTGACGGAAAGATCGATATCTGGAACAGCAAGGAAGATGTTTTTGCTTCCACCGCTAATTACCTGCATAAAGAAGGATGGCAAAAAGGACTACCGTGGGGTTTTGCCGTTTCATTGCCGGATAATTTTGATAACGCGCTGGAAGGCGTTAAGGCGGAGCAGGGTAAATCGATTTCACAATGGCAGTCATTGGGTGTTTTTGCTCCTGAATTTGCACAATTACCTGCTAAAACCAACGGTTGGATTATAATCACTGATGGGGTCGAGCCGCAGGCGTTTTGGGTGACGCAAAATTTCCGTACTATTATGCACTGGAATCGTTCTTACTATTTTGCCCTCAGTGTTGGTATGATGGCTGACGGTATCGAACAGAGAATGCGTCATCTCACTCATTAAATATCAGAGCCTGAGTAATCAGGCTGATGACAGTTTAAGGAAGAGTACTATGTACCAGCATAGAGACTGGCAGGGGGCACTGCTGGATTTTCCTGCTAATAAAGTTGTTTGCGTTGGCAGTAACTACGCTAAGCATATTAAAGAGATGGGTTCCAGTATCACTGATGAGCCGGTGATATTTATTAAACCCGAAACTGCGCTTTGTGATTTGCGCCAACCCATATCTATTCCGGAAAAATTGGGGGCAGTGCACCATGAAGTAGAGCTGGCGGTTTTAATCGGTTCGACACTTAAAAATGCCAATGAGGAACGTGTCAGTAACGCCATTGCTGGTTTTGCTGTTGCGTTAGATCTGACACTGCGTGATTTACAGCGTGAATTTAAACAATCAGGCCAACCGTGGGAGAAGAGTAAAGCATTTGATGGTTCATGCCCGATCTCAGGTTTTATTCCGGTTAATGTCTTTGAAGATCCACAGAACGTCCGTCTTTCTCTGACAGTAAATGGCGAATTACGTCAAAACGGCAATACGAGTGACATGCGAACGCCAATCATCCCTTTGATTAGCTACATGTCACAATTTTTTACCCTTCGCCCCGGTGACATTATTCTGACCGGAACACCTGAGGGAGTAGGGGCTTTAAAATCTGGTGATGTTCTGAACGTTTCTCTTAATGAACACGTTTTAACTACCAGAGTGATTTAATGATGAGGAATGGCAGCAATTATGTCTCAACCTTTCTGGCAGATGAAAACCTTGGAACAAATGACCGATCAGGAGTGGGAAGCTCTGTGTGATGGTTGTGGTCAGTGTTGTCTGCACAAGTTGATGGATGAAGACACTGATGAAATTTATTTCACCAATGTCGCCTGTAATCAGCTGAATATCAAAACCTGCCAATGCAGAAATTATGAAGATCGTTTCAGTTATGAACCTGACTGTATAAAACTGACTCGTGAAAACATGGTGACTTTTGAGTGGTTACCCACAACCTGTGCTTATCGTCTGATTGACGAAGGAAAAGGCCTTTTGCCGTGGCACCCGTTAGTCAGCGGTTCAAAATCAGCCATGCACGCAGAACGCATTTCTGTCAGGCATATTGCTGTACGTGAGGTTGATGTAGTGGATTGGGAAGACCATATCTTGAATAAGCCTGAGTAGGCATTTTACTTATTGATATAAAATGGAATTTATATCATAGAGTAGATGCTTGGGGCATTCCACGTAGCTCCAGATGATCCCGGAGGATAGCAATCACCGCCTTTTCCGTTTATGGCTGTTTTTCGAGGAACAAAAACGAATATGCATTCGTCAGTACGGACTCGGCCAAATTCGTGAAGAGTCGGTATTCACTGCTAAGACCCATAATTGAGTAGATACAGTTATATCAAGAGTAAATCTAAATTCTAGGTCGAACGCTTTAAATAATGGGAGGGATATTACTACTTCCAAAATTTTCCATATTATTCCCATTTATTTATTTGGTTGACGTATTTTATAAATGGAGTTTTGGGTTTTGATATATCCATCAGTTTTATAAGTTTCGGCATTCTGCATTAATTAAGTTATTATTTCTGTGCTGTCAGAAAATCGTTGCTTACTGTCATTTAATATTTTCCCGAATGTTACTTATTTTTCTTCGTTATTTTTACAGGAGTTAGTTAATTCTATTTTAGTAGTGTATTATTACGATGATTTGTTTGAAAATCAGCGAATGAGGATTATTTATTAAATTCATTTTTCACTTCTGGTCTCCTGATTTATTACTTTAGTGTATTGGGCGTACAAAATTTGATGATTTAAAAAAATACATTAGGAGTAGTATTTAAAAACCATTTCTAAAAAATAGAGGTGATATATGGTATGGGTAGTTGATGACGAACGTGCCGAATGGGCACAAATACCACGTGCTGCCGAAAATAAATATGATGAATGGGTGAGAATTATAGTAGAAAATAATAGATCTCCAAGTGATGCCGCACGTGATATAGGAGACTCCAATTTTAAAATGTTGAGCGGTGCAACCGAGTTATATACCATCAGACTTAGTCAGAGGCACAGAGTTTTATTTACAATAGATAGTGTTAATGAAATAGTTAGGGTTCTTCAGGTGGGTGGGCATACTTAGCAATATTGGCTACCTAATAAAAATCGACTGTCGGGTCATTTAAATAGGTGAACCGCTATCAGAAACTATTGGTTACTCAGAGAACACATCGCAACCTCTGAGCAAATGATTCTGGGGTGCAGGAGTATTTTAGGGTGCAGTGTTGGTGAATTGGAAAGAGTAAAAGGGAGGTTGGAACACTTCCACCTCCCTCAGTTTTATGATGAACAAGTCCCTCCTGGATACAGTGTGCATACAAGTTGACAGTCTCTATATTCTGGGCTGCCTGGAGCGTATAAATCTGAACAAATATTGGCATAAGTCTGCATTGAGGCTAAAAGAGTCGTGCCAGCCACTAGGCAAAGAAGAACGTATTTTCTCAAAGGTATCCTCCACATCGGTTACATCATTACTATCGAAAAAACTGGTAAATCTAATAAACCCATCACACAGCAACAACAAGCGAATAATTCTTAACAATTAGTTATCCATTGAAACTAAAGTCAATATTTCTTCACCCATTCCCTGAGTGGTTAAAGGAATATCCAAGCCATCACATTCCGTGGTGGTTTTATATCTGAATGTCACTGTGCATTACACGCGTATTCAAAGAACAACAACAGGCTGGAACTTATCTATATTGCTGATAAGGTGAATAAGAACGGCAGTATCACGATTGTGAACCATGAGATATTCCGGAAGATTGTCGTTTGGATGTCCGTATTCAGATGCCGGAGAATTCAGTGTGGAATGTGACGCAGAAGATGGTAAAGGCTGCCACTGATAGTGAACAGACTGAGCAGATGGATTAAAAGTGTGATTAACCCTCAGAAAATTGCAGGTTAGAATTTTAGTTATTTATTTTATTTCTTGGAGAGGAGCATAACGCGATTCTATTTTAACGTTGACATAAAAGTCACCGGAATTATCTTCATAATGGGTACCCTATATACCTTTTCATAATAGTGAGAGTATCAGCATGCGGTGTTCCTTACCCCGCGTGTCACGCGGAGTAAGGTGTACTCCTATCATTTTGAACAGCTATTTAGCATAAGCCTGCATTAAAGCTAAATGATTCGAACCTGCTATTAAGGAGTGAACGCTAGCATGAAAGATTCAATAACCTCATTATTCAAGCCATTTGACTTCGGTACCCTGAAATTACGAAACCGTCTTGTTATGGCTTCAATAGAGCAGGAGCGTTCATCCGGAGAAGTGTCAGCTAACGAAGGCGCTGGACTGGTTATCGCGGAGGCTTCCTATATCAATCATCCATCCGCTGGAGAAATAATGGATTTACCCCGCTTAGAATCTGGTTCAGAAGCATACTTTTCTGAAATGGTTAAGGCCATACATGCTACTGGTGGAGTTATTTTTGCGCAATTATTTCATCAGGGTGCCGATGATTCAGAGCGATTTGACCCGTCACTGGCCTGGAGCCCGTCGGGGTTTTCTGCCACACGTGGCTCATATGGTAAGGTCATGACGCTGGACGACATTGATGAGATTATTGCTGCTTTTGCGGAAGCGGCCGGCTTCGCCCAATCAGTAGGGTTCGATGGCGTAGAAATTCATGGTGCACACGGCTATCTGATAGACCAGTTCCTTTGGGCAAATACCAATCGTCGCGAAGATGTATGGGGCGGAACCATACGTAATCGTGCGCAATTTGCGGCGCAGATAATCGCTGCGGTGCGTAGAGCTACCGGCCGTTTGTTCCCGATCTCTTTCTTATTTTCACAATGGAAGGTCGGTGCCAATAATGCGGCTATTGCAACCAGTCCGCAGGACTTAGAAATCTTGCTTGATCCGATTGTTCAGGCTGGTGTAACCATATTGCATGCTTCGGATGGTCATTTCGACCAACCCGCTTTTCGGAATTCAGATCGTAGTTTAGCTGTATGGGCCAAAGAATTGACAGAACTTCCTACCATTGCAGGTGGTTCGATCGATTTATCATTATCAGGGAGGCCAGCCTATAGTTCTGACTTAGAGATACTAATATGGCAGTTAGATAACCAGCAAATTGACTTAGTGGCTGTCGGGCGGAAATTGTTTTCTGAACCAACCTGGGTTTCAGAACTACAGAGATTGTCGCAATAACCGCCATAAATATCTCCGGTGCTTAAATTGCCATTAATGCCAAATTTCTTCTCGTTTTTCTCACTTTTATCAGAGAAGAAAAACTGATAGTTTGACTATTTGGCAGTCAAGACAAGGAAAGAGAAATGGCAAGTTATCTAATTCGAGTGGAACTGTATGGTACGGGGTCTGCGGGATATGAAAAGCTACATAAAAGGATGGTAGGCAATCAGTTCAGTCGCTCTATACGTTTCCCCGATGGAAAGTGGCATCGCCTTCCAAGTGGAACGTATATTGGTAATTCTTCATTAGGCTCTCTTCAACTGGCAGAAAAAATTAAATCTATTGCTAAGTCTTATTCAAGCAAAGACCCTTCCATATTTGTCTGTACTTACAGTAACTGGAGCGCAGCGCTGTATATTGATAAGGAACATCCAGAAAACTGATTAATCCAGTAAATAAAAAATGACAGCCTGAAAAATAAACTAATGTAGGTGAATTTTTTTATATTTCAAATTAATAAACCAGTAATAAATAATAGAATAGCTTTCGATTCAGTGAACAAATATATAGGGATACATTGGTAAAGTCATACCATGAGACCTAACAGCCTTGACTGTGTTGCTGCAAATGTTTGTTTGATAATGAGGGAGTCGAAAAATGAACAGTAACTGGATGTGTTATATGAAATTTTTAGGTTTCTGGGTTACAGTAACGTTAATGATCGGGATTATGTTGTCATAATGAATGATTATGATATAGGTTTTATAACCTCGCTTTGGCGAGGTTTTTTTACATTTGAACAGTAACATTATTTATTGCAGGAGCTTTATTTTGGGAAAGAATTTGGCTGACTCTGATCTCAATAATATATCGAAAGAGCAATTAATTGAAGAAATCAAGAAACTCAGGGAAGGAATAAGAGAGCACAGAGATTCATCCGGCCATGATCTTTGCTGGTATCATCCTGATTTATGCGGATTGTTGCCAGAATATAAACAGACAGAAATTGAAGTCCCGGACTGGCCGTAGTTTATGCGTGGTTGTACTCGCTATCGCCAGTCGTTAGATGAAAAGTGTCCATCTGCCATCAGAATTAAAGTAGAATTTGACGATGACAAATAAGACAGACACTCTTGTTAGGTAATCAGTTATTAGAAAACAGATTACCCGACATATGCGGGTAATCCTGATTTTTTTAACTGTAATTCTTCGTCTTTCAAGTTGCCTTTTTGTTGGCTGCACGAGTTACCGTTTTATAAACATGCGGTTATCTATGCTCCAGGGAATGGCTAAGAGGCCAGTCTCTGACTGGAAAACCACGTTCCCTTTTTTTCTTCGAGGCATCTTGAACTCTATAATATCGATGACAAAGAATAAAATAACTTTAGCTTATTGCATTATTGAGCCGGTTTTCTCAAAGTATAAACCAGCTTGTTTCTGTTATTTTTCAGTGTTAATTGCCTGTCTTTTAAATTCACTGCTGCGCCGTGGGCCAGAATATCAATAATGACCCGATCCCATTTGTTGAGCTTTTCATTAACACAGAATATGTCGGACTTAGTCAATTTGTTGACGATTAAAACATTATCCTTTAATTCACCTACTCCCATAAAGTTGTTACACATTGTTCCGGAAACAAACATGTTTTTACCAAATGTGATGGATAGCTTTGTATCTTCTTTATTGGATACATTCTCACCATTAACGCTGACTAACGCAAATTTATGGTGCTGCAAATCTCTGGCAGTTACATTTCCTGTGGCACTTACCCCTGTGGATTGACATGCTGTAAGTAACAAGATGGCGACCGCTAACGGAATCGCTCTGTTCATTTTATCTCCTGATGTTTATTACTTCATCCAACGAGATTCGGGCAGGGTTCACCAGAAGTTAATTGTTGGATACTTTGTAACGTTGTTTCACTGATACTGGTTAATGCTTCTTCTGTCAAAAATGCCTGATGGCCTGTGAATAAGACATTATGGCAGGAGGATAAACGGCGGAAAATATCATCTTGAATAACGTCATTTGATTTATCTTCAAAGAATAAATCGCGTTCGTTCTCATATACATCCATGCCTAATGCGCCAATTTTCTGTTGTTTCAATGCGTTGATTGCAGCAACAGAATCAATCAATGCGCCCCGGCTGGTGTTGATGATCATTACACCATCTTTCATTTTACTGAACGCAATTTCATCCAGTAAGTGATGGTTTTCCGGAGTCATTGGACAATGTAGTGAGATCACATCAGATTCAGCATACAGAGTATCCAAATCCACATATTTCACACCAAGTTCTAATGCTTCCTTATTTGGGTAAGGATCATGTGCTAATAAGTGCATACCGAAACCTTTCAGTATTTTTAAGGTAGCAAGGCCAATTTTCCCGGTACCGATAATACCTGCGGTGCGGTTATACATGTTGAACCCAGTCAGGCCTTCAAGGGAGAAGTTGGCATCGCGGGTACGCTGATAAGCACGATGAATACGTCTGTTCAGGCATAGCATTAACCCGACTGTATGTTCAGCAACGGATTCCGGTGAATAGGCCGGTACGCGAACAACCTGAATGCCGAGTTCTTTAGCTGCATCTAAATCAACATTATTAAAACCGGCACAACGTAATGCCAGAATTTTGATGTTCATTTCTGCCAGTTCTTGCAGGACTTCACGTCCGCCATCATCATTGACGAAAATACAGACAGCATCAGCCCCAACAGCATTTTTAGCAGTTTGTGGGCTAAGGGGAAAATCAAAGAACTCGATATGATAATCAAGGCCAAGTTTTTGGTTGAGTAATTCAAAATGTTTACGATCGTATTGCTTTGTACTGTAAACAGCAACTTTCATAACTTTATCTCCGGTACTTTATTGACTGTGTGGTGCTTAATTTTACTTGAGCTACTCATTGAACTTTCCGGTTCATAGAGTTACCTGTTGTTTTTCAAGCCTCCTCCTTGATGACTAAGCAAATTTGTTCTCTTGCCACTATGAGCTGGCTTGAAATACATTAGGCATATAGTTTTGAGCTATGTTTTCGTCCTTGCCATGGTGATGCAACTTGAAATTCATCGGTATAATAAACCGACTCATAGTTTTCCATGAGATTATCATAACAGGAAGTTATATTCAGACTGAAAAAGAAGAGTTCGATAATAAATGATCAGGATATTAAAAGCGTTCGCAGTCATGGTAATACTACTGGTGTTATTAGTGTTGACAGGATGGTTCACTCTTTCTCACTGGTTACCATTGATTGCCAGCCATTGGTTACCACAGGGAATGACGCTTTCTTTGACTCAGCCCAAATGGACAAATAACAGATTACAGCTTGATAGCCTAACCGTGCAGGTACAAAAATGTGAACTCATAAAGTTATCTGGTTTATCTGCCGGATATTTGCCAAAGCAACGGGCAGAAGGCAAGTATTGGGATATTCATGTTGCTAATGTTTATAGCCAGAGTGAGTGCTTGTCACAATTACCGACAACGCAAAAGCAGTCAGCTCCCGTATCCGTTGATGAGATCTTATCTTCCATTCCTGCAATTAAATTAGTTATTGACCATGTTGCTCTTTCTCCGTGGCAGGAATTTGCCGGAAAGCTTCAGTTTGATTCATCTTCTCACCAGCAAACGCTCTCTTATCAGGGGAGTCAGTTAAAATTATCGGCTGATATTACAGATAAAAAATACCTGAACGTTCACCAATTTTTTGCAAAATTACCCCACCAGACTATTAGCCTGAATGGTAGTTTTTCATTGCCATTGGATATCAACAAGTTACCGGAACAGGGCAGAATAACGGGGCAGTTGTCTATCGGGCAGTTTCCTGAACCTTTGGTGATGTTACTGGAATGGAAAGGGCAGAATGGAAAATTCACTATCACTCAGGAACCCAGCCAATTAGACAAAAACAACAAGAGTAAGCCGCAGATATGGGCTGAATTACCGTGGTCGTTCAATCAGTCTCAATTTGTTATCCAGCACGGTAAATGGCAATGGCTGGGAGCAGGGCAGCCATTATCCGGGAGAGTTAATTTTACTCTCGAAGACTGGAAGAAAGGTTTTAATGGTAGTCAGATTAGTGGAAAAGTGAATCTGATCACACAGGGAGAATTTGGTAAGGGCAATGTGGTTCTTTCCATGCAACCGACAAGGGTAAACCTAACAAATACACATATTCCTCTCCAACTGACAGGGCAGATGAATAGTGAGCAAATGATCATGACAATGTCATTGCCGACAGTCATAACAGGCTCATTAGCTGATCCGAAGATAACATTCAAGCCCGGTTCTCTGTTCCGTGTCTGGGGGAAAGTCAGCGAAAATTTTATTATCAAAGAAGCCAGATTACCTTTGGCAGGAACCTACCTTACCCGTAATGGTTTTACAGGCCGTTTACAGGCAATAGTCACTGCAAAAGAAAACTATTGGGGAACTTTCAGACTCCATTTTGATGGAATGGCCGAAAATTTTATTCCCGATCATGGAAACTGGAACTGGCGTTATTGGGGGAACGGTGATTTACCGCCGTTGCAGGCTAAATGGGATATATCGGGTAAAGGAAACTGGAATCAGTCACAGATAGCGATAAGTGAACTCAATACAGGGTTTGATACTATCAGTTATGGTCTTGTAAAAATGAAAGCCCCTCGTTTGCTGCTGATAAAGCCGTTGATATGGAATCGTTCTATAACCCAGCCAGAATTAGTGGGAGAACTGCAACTTTCTGCTTTGAGAACTGATTTTCGTTCCGGTGGCTTTTTACCGCCAGTTAATTTCAGGGCAACAGTAACGGGTCAGTCACCTGATAATTTTATGTTAAATGGTAAATTGCAGGCTAAGGGAATAGGGCCGATTCCAATTTATGGTCGTTGGGATGGAGTCAGGCTAAGAGGAGAGGCGCGTTGGCCAAGGCAGTCATTGCTGGCGTTTCAGACTCTTATTCCCGCGGATCTGGGGATTACAGTGCGTAGCGGGAATATCTATGCGCAGGCAGCATTTTCTGCCGCAAAAGGGCAAGGTTTACGTGCTGGTGGGCACTGGGTAGTCAAAAATGCAGGCATCTGGCTGAAAGATGGAAGTATTGACGGGCTGGATTTTGTATTACCGTGGCGTTTACAGGAACAAACCTGGCAATTAGGTATTACATCGCCGGTTCAGTTACGGGTTAAAACAATCAATAGCCTATTCGAGATGAATCATGTTTCTGCCGATTTGCAGGGTTATTATCCCCCGACTGAGATTCAGCCACTAACATTATCCAATGTGAATATTGATATGCTGGATGGTGGTCTCAAATTAGATAAATTACAGTTCCCACAAAAACAGCCTGCGGTACTGAGTTTTAATCATCTGAATGTGAGTAAGTTATTTCATGTATTGAAAGTGAAGCAACTTGCTATGTCAGGAAAAATCAGTGGTGAATTACCGCTGTTATTAAATGATAAGCAGTGGCTTATTAAGCAGGGCTGGATCGCTAACGAGGGTGGTCTGACATTAAGGCTTGATAAAGATACGGTTGATTCAATAGGAAAAAATGATTTAACGGCCGGTTTAGCAATGGATTGGCTACGTTATTTGGAAATCAGCCACTCTAAAGCGAATGTAACACTGGATAATCTGGGTATTTTGGTCATGCACTCAGAGATAAACGGTGTTAATCCAGTCGTGGATAAAAAGCGTGAAGTCAGGCTGAGCTACCGGCATGAAGAGAATATTTTTCAGCTATGGCGCAGCCTGCGATTTGGCAGTAGTTTAGAGGAATGGTTAGAGAAAAATATTGCTTTTTCAGATCGAGAGTATTCACTTGATATGCTCGAGCAATGAGGCAGTTTACTTAATTAATTTTAGGAAAAAGCAGAATGGCGTACTGATTATGTGATAGATATTCTTACGTTAAATGATGCTAATTTAAATTTTCTTACTAATATTATTAATGGTAATACGTGGATGTTATTAACGAGATTAAAATTTAAGTGAAAGTCTCAACTGATAAGTTGGTATAAAAATTTTTGAGGTGTTTATACATGCAATCATACGCAAGTAAGATCATCGTTTTTTTTGTGCTACTTTATATGTTACTTATGCCTTCTACGCTCAGTAATGCATCTGTGGAAGAGAACATAAAATATGAAGAGTTTTATACTCATGCACAGAAAAATAATGACACCTTAGAAACTGATATGCCAAATGTACTTTTTAGTAATATTCAAACAGTAAATCATGTTTTATCTTCTTCTTATTCAGAGCTTACCGAACAAGCAGAGTACTTTGCTTTGGATAAACTTAACAGTACCGTATCTTCTAAAGCTCAAAAATGGTTATCACAATTTGGTGCTGTCAAAATTAATTTAGGATTAGACCGAGAATGGACACTAAAGAATAACTCTATTGATATCTTACTGCCAATTTATGATAACAAAGTTGATTGGTTGCTTTTTTCTCAGCTGGGTTATCGTAATAAAGATAGTAGAAATACGATTAATCTAGGTTTGGGGGGGCGCTATTTTGATAATAACTGGATGTATGGATTAAATACTTTTTATGATCATGATGTTACTGGTAGAAATCAACGACTCGGACTGGGAGGGGAGATTTGGAGTGATTATACTAAACTTTCCGCTAATGTTTATCATCGTTTAAGTGATTGGCAAGAATCTAGGAACTTTGAAGATTATTATGAGCGCCCTGCCACGGGTTATGATATCAATAGTGAGTTTTTCTTGTCAGCTTATCCTAATTTGGGAATGAAGCTGACCTATGAGCAATATTTTGGTGATAATGTCACTTTATTCAACAGCGAGACGAAACAGAAAAATCCCAGTCAAGCTAAGTTAGGCCTGACATATACTCCGATCCCACTGGTTACTATCGGTGTTGATTATCGGCAGGGTGAAAAAGGTCATACTGAAACCCAGTTTCTGGCAAACCTAAATTATAAATTTGGGATTCCGCTGGATACTCAATTATCACCCGATAATGTTGCCTCAATGCGGACTTTAGTGGGTAGTCGTTACGATTTGGTAGAAAGAAACAATAATATTATTTTAGATCATAAAAAAAGAGAACAGGATGAATTTTTAAAAATGGATACCATTATTGGATATGGTCAGCAGGAGATACCTATTAATGCACCTATCCGATCTCATGCAAATATTAAACACATTGGCTGGTTCGTGACAGATAAAGAATTTAAAAATAACAAAGGAAAGCTTTCTTCTGATTCAGGAAAGAGTATTGTCGTCACGTTGCCCACTTATCAGGAAACGCATAAAAGCGATTATATGCTTGATATCGTATTTACAGATAATCAGAACAGAAAGAAAGTTATTCAGGTACCTATAAGGGTTTTGCAATTTTTAGTGGATGGGAAAATAAATATTATTCCTCCTGAATCTCCAAAAACGACAGATAGTGCAAAAAATGGATATACATTTAGCAATCCTATTATTACTTATGAAGGTTTACCTGCTGGAGAATTTGTCAAGAATGCGACAATTGATAAGGTGATTTGGAGTACGAATCCAGCCTTAGGTAATGAATCTGGTTTACATTTTGAATGGAATAATAAACAGGCAAAAACGAATGAGAATGGTGAGCTTGCAATATTAACAGATGAAAAAGAGCAATTAATACCTAATATCTTATTCAGCGAAAAGCCACATGACAAAGTTGAAGTCTACATACAATTGGATGGAGCAACAAAGCAACCAATAGGTTCTGTAAGTTTTAGTCCATATCATATTCGTGATGGTCTGACAGTAAATCCTAAAAGTCCTTTAATTGTAGGTGATGAAAAATCTTATACATTCAGCGCTACAGTTGTTGATCGTCAGGGTAACCCGCTAATTAAGCAGTCGATTAAAGATGTAATATGGAAAGCAATCGATGATAAAGGGAAATCAGTTAAGTTAACTACAGAAGCAGATAGCACAAATGATTCTGGAGAGTTAATTGCTACATTAGATAGCTCGAAACCACTTAGTGGTGTAAAGGTTTCACTGTCTATTAAAAATCAGGCTGCCGTTACCGCTGATCCGGTATCAATTAAGTCTGAAAAGGATAATATTGATGTCGTATGCGAAGCGACTAGTGGTGAAAGGCCGGTATTAGTTAGCGAAACCTATACCTGTAAGGCAACAGTGAGCGATGAGAATAGTAAAGGAGTGGCAGGAAAAATAGTAAATTGGTCAGTTAAAGGTAGTTCTAATCTTCGATTTACACACTCCCAGTCAGAAACCGATAGAAATGGAATAGCAAAGACAACATTAACCAGTTCCACAGAGGTTTCTAATACTGATGTTGCCATCATTGCTTCGGTTGCTCATCATGGGCAAGGAGAATCAAAGGGATCTATTAATTTTATCTGGCCGGAAATCTCCATAGAACCTTCACCTGTTAAGGGCAGACAGGATCAATACTCGCTTACGGCAACCGTCTGGCGTGAAAAAGATAATACCGTATATAAAGGGCAGGGAATTAAATTTTCTTGGACTAAGCCGCAACTTAAAGATGGTAGCGATGCACCATCTTATGTCGAGCTATCTACTCGACAGGGAACCCCATTACCGAGTATCCCACAACAAGTAAATCCCAATAACGGTACCCTGACAGCAGAAATTACTAGCCATGAGTCTGTGCAGGTGAAAGCGTGTATGAATATTGAAGGCAAAAATCATGCTTCGCCGACATGCTCAGCTATGATGAATATAGTTCCGCCAGAATACGAAATTGCTAGTGTTGAATTAATTGGTTCCAAAAAAATATTGATGGGTAATGGCCAGGAAGAATTTCATTACAAGGCAAAGATCATTAATAAAAATGATAAGGAAAAAATCATTTCTTATCAAGTTATCCAAGGTGTACAGTGGATGCACGATCATGAAAAAATTCCAAAAGAAAGATTCCCTCAACCGGAAGCTTATTCGCCTACCAACAAGGATAAATTTACAACAGATCAGGATGGTTATTTGTATGCCAGACTAAAAAGTCGAGTTGGTGTTGAAAACGTGAAGGTGTCATTAAAAATATCTGATGCTCCACAGGTAGAAACAAATAATGAGAACGAAGTGGCGTTCACGCCTGTGACTCTACCTGCGGTATTGTATATTTATGATGAATATACAGATAAAAATAAGTATTTTGATAATAAAGATGGCAAACGTCATCCAAATAATATTTTTAGTTCTTTGAGAGGGGAATTAAGAGAATCTGAAATCTCTGGCTCCTTTGATAAAGATGAAAATAAAATCACTTATGGTATATCTGATGTTAATTCACCTATCTTTGGCACGAATATGTTATCATTTGGTACTGGAAGTGGGCCTATAGAATTTATTGCCCCAGGTTCAGCCACAATAACAGTTAAAATAACAAAACAAACAGGAGAAATTCAACTCTATGAATACAAAATGTCTGCCATTAAAATGCTGGAACTGCCTGCTGATGGATATAAAAATGTAACTGGCGATATCCATTGTAACACTGGCTCAGTTGCTAATAAAATACCTAAGCTGTTTTTAGATAAGGACGTCTCTGATTCTGCTAACATTTATAGTTTGTATAATGAATTTGGTAATTTATATAATTGGGGTGTTTTTAGGGATATTACGAAAGTAGAGGGAGATACGATTGTAGTAGAGAGTAGCGATCCTTCTACTAATGGTGAGTTTAGAATTTATGATTTTGACAAAAACACCTTTGATAATAAGTCAAAGGGGATTGTTTTATGCTATATACAAGTATAAAATTCCACATAACATAACATAACATAACATAAAATTTACCAATGAAAAAAAGTTATCTAATGATAACTTTTTTTCATTGGTTTTTGGGTTGTTATACCTTTAATGTGGATTGAGTTAGATGTTAGTGGTTTACATTAAAGAATGTATTTTCCCTTCATGATTATTCATTAAAAATGAGGTAATTAAACAATGGCTGCAAATAACACGCTAATAATTTCAGGAATAAAAAGTAGTGACTTAATTATAGGGCAGCATATAACCTTTATTGTAACACTAAGTTCAAGTGAAAATATTGCAATGAAAAAAAAAGTAACAATCAAGGAAGGTCATAGTGAAAATATAAAATTCGACCATGATTCTGTTGATCTTAGTTACGAGCCGGGCAACCATACAGCAACTGCAACGTTCGGATTTAAAATTCTTCCGAACGCAATAAATAATCCAAACATTTCATTTGAAGTAGATACTAATGCTACTGCTGGTGGAGTTAATTTCCACTCTAAATCATTTTCAGATAAAGCGAAAACAGCTATAGTTGATATAAAAAAACCAATGGATATTTCAATTAATAAGAATGCTGATTTAGTGATAGGCCAGCATGTTAGTTTTACTGTGACATTAAGTTCGGATAAACCTATTAGTTTGGCGGCAAATATAACTATCAGTAATAAAAGTCCCAATATACAATTTGATCAACCTTCTGCTAATCTTGGCTACGATCCTACATTTAAACATGCTAATGCAAAGTTAGGATTTACAGTACTTGAGGGTACAACCGATAATTCAGAAATTAAATTTAATGTAGATACTACGGCAACGTCTGGTGGAGCTGCTTTTTCATCTGTACTATTTCAAGGTACAGCTAATGAAATTGATAAAAAATCATTATCACTTTTTATTACAAATCCGGTTTTAAAAACAGTATTGCCAGAGGGTGGTCCGATATCAGAAACAAATAATTTCACGCCGATAACTGCAACTTTGAAAAGCACATCTGGGAAGTCATTGGCTTATACACCTGTATTTATCACATCAACTGTTTCACATAAAATGACAGATTTTAAATTTAAGAAAGCTGATGAAACAACTAATATTAACCTTGAAAAAATAGGACCAAGTGAAGGCTTAATGTTAACCTCAGATAGCACAGGGTTAGTTAAATTTTATCTCTATCCTAAATTGTCAGAAATAGCCATCCTTACTCTTAGGACTATCATTTTAAATGATGTAGCTGATGTTTTGGCCAAACAAATTATTTATGCTGTCAATTATAAGGATCCGGGATATATGGATTCTATAGGCTATCCAACTATCGATGGATTTACTATGGGAGATTTATCTGCAGACCAAGGAATAAGAGAATTTTATACAATGGTAAGTAGTTATGATCAAGCAGCTGTTAATGATGCAATATTATTTTTTGTTGATGGTGAATATACAGGGCATTCTGTGCATTTACATAATTTAAGTGAGCAGTTAGATCAATATAATATACCTCTTCCTTATTCTATATTTAAAGAAAATAAATCATCTCAATTTTCTTATGCTGCAGTTAAAACTAGTGGAGATATATTCTATTCTGAAGTATTAACATTAAATTATATAGGCGGTATTCCTTATGAACCAGATCCAGGCGTTAAAAGAAAATTTAATCCTTGTATAGTTCATACCAGCCTTGGTGTTGGGCCAGATAATATCATACCATCAGGTATGGGTAACTATATTAATTATGGTGCCATAATGAAATACCCTGGATATCCACACCGTGGAATATTTATTGAGATTGTAAGATCTGATCCTAAATTTATTAATTTGCCAGAAGGCACAAAAGCTGTTCCATTAGATATAAAAGATATTACCCTGATAATGTATATTAACTCAGATGGAAACAGTTTTCAAAAACCGTATACTCAACAAATTAAGCTGGCTGACATTGGTGGTCCTGGTAATAAAAACTCTATTTTTTTCCATATTCCCTATAATGATATAGTTAATATACACGGGAATGGTTATATATATTTTGACTATCAGTTTTATCAAGATGATAAGTTAGAGCATGGTGCCATATGGAATTCGAGCATTGAAACAGTCCCAGTTCCTGGTGAGTAAAGTAGTCATTAAAAATATTAGAAATGAGCGCTGATTATAACAGCGCTCTTCAATATAATATTTATAATAAAAAGGAAAATAAAAATATGGCTGGAAAAATGGGATTTTCTTTACCTAAAACGGGTAATTTAATAATAGGGCAAAGTTTTTTATTTACAGTAACCCTGACATCTAATGAAAATATAGATGATAATTCTACAATTTCATTTTATGGAAATGAAAGCATTACTGTTCCACTCGATGATATTCCTCTGGTTATAGAAAGTAATAAAAAAAAGGCTACAGCAACGGTCACTTTAACTGTATCCAATACACTATTGGAAAATGAAAAAATTTCTTTCCGAGTTAAAACATCGTTAAATGGTTTTCAATCCAATATATTACAATATACCGCAAAAAAAATCGACCCTGATTCATTGAGACTAAATGTTGATAATAGTTTCTTGTCTATTCCGATATCATTTAATGTTTCTCAAGTCGGTTCTATATTAACTAAAATTCATACGGTTATAAGAGATGAAGATGGCGGAGTATTGTCAGGAGTGCCTGTATTTATAAAATCTAACATTGTTAATCAGTTGGAAGAAGTTGATATTTATCATAAGGATAAAGTAACAAGAATAGACATTAATGAATTTATTAATTATCAGGGATTTTTCGTAAACTCAGATGAGAAAGGAGTATTGGAGTTTTATATTTTTCCGAAAAAATCTCTATCACTAGTTATTCAATTGTCTTCTATAATACCAAACTCAACTGATTTTAAATTTGCGAAAAAACCTATATTTATAATTGTTGATGATGTTAAAATTTACCGGCAACCTCTAATCGTTGTTACGGCCATTGGCGATAATTTAACGTCAAATGGAGAAAGTAAATTTTGGGTAGATATATCCCCGTGTGATGATTATGAGCTTGGCGATTTTTTGTTGTTTTTTGTTAATAATGAATATAAATCCTATTCTAGGATACTTAATATAAATCAACATAATCCATGTTTAATGGAGTTACCCTATTTTATTTTAAATAAAGATGAGCTATCAAAATTATCCTATTTATTAATTAAATCAAGTGGGAATGTAATAGCTAAATCCAGCCATGCAGATGTTATTTATAGAGGAAGACCAAATAAACCGTGGACAGATATTTACAGAATGTACGAGCCTTGTCAGGTTTATTCTAGCTCTGATGAAATAATAGAGCAGGGAGGTTCTATTATTAACAATAATACATCTGATCATGCCAAAAATCCAGATGATGCAGGTTTGTTTGTCAGAATTATAGGCACTAATGATAATAGCGATGGGTCTAAGGTTAAATTGGGTTCAAAAGTTTTTTTAACTTTATATATTAATTCAAGCACCAGAACGGTAAAACACGTTTTTACAGATAATATGCCCTATCAACCAGATAAAATAGGTGGTAAAACAGCAACATTAAAATTTAATATACCTTATGAATTATTAAAGAACAATCTAGCATTTCCCTATAGTGATGGAGAGATTTTTTTTGATTATCAAATTGGTCATGATGATGATAGCGATGTAACTTATGGCGGAATTTGGTCAGGTTATATTGTTATATTTTGAAATAAATTTCATAGAGGTGGATTATGAACAATAAAGATACTTTATCACGACCCGAATTTCCTCAAAAAAATTCAGATGGAATAATTAACGTTCCTGAAATCATAGCGATGTGCACTAACTATATTATGATGAAAGTGAATAAATATCAAGGAGTAGAGGTATTAGATAAAATAGATGGAGAAATTTACTTAAAAAATAACACTAAGGCCAAAGTGAAAAGTATTACCCATCATATAACACCAGAAGAGCCAGAACGTGATTTTTATATTTTATTGTTTGATGTAAATAAAATAGACATATCTGGAGTATGTGAAGCTAAATACACAGTGACAAATTTACATAAAGAACATCTTTATTCTAAAACGTCGTTAGTCACAATTATAGGGGGTGGTCATATGGCTTCATCTGATAATGAAATAATTTTCCGTGATGCTAAAAAATCAAAGTTGTACTTACATGATATTAATCTAGAAGGAGGAGTAAGAGTTCGGGCTAAATTTAAAGGTTTGGTTAATTATGATTCTATAGTTATTTCAGCTAAATTTTTGGGGGATTTTGATGAACAAGTGAAGGAGCTAAATTCTGGCCAACTTACATTACATGGCGATGATATAACAAATGGTTATGTGGATTATACATTCAAGATAGATGGAATTAATTTTTTGGAGGTTAAATCGGTTATTGCCAAATTTTCTGCCCCTGGTAAGGGTATAGAGTCTGATTATACGAGCGTTTTTATTTTTAATGATTTAGATACTGTCAATGTTAAAGTGCAAACAACCAAAAATATTGGTTCTATTGATAGTGAACATGCAGATATAAAGCCTTTTTTAACAGCAGTTATATATACGGGTTCAAATAGTAAACCAATTCATGCACGATTAACGAATGCTTATTTTGGTGATAATGATGGTGAAAATAATATTGTATTGGATAATATAAATGAGAAAGGGGTTGGCTATCTTCATATTTATAGTGAAGATATTTCTAAAAATAGCGTGCTAATTCTTAATTATGAAGATCCTGTTATTGCATATAAAGTTCCTTTGGATTTTTCAACTTGGATGCTATCTTCAGATGAGGGGCTAACTTATACCTATAGCTCTTATGGTGTCGCTGATGGTATGTGTCAGTGTTTTCTTCTTATTAAAATATCATCAGATAAAATCACTGATATTATAGTGGAATTTGAGAGTGTAGATATTAAAATTAATGGTGGTAATAATGTTCTGGAAATACCTAATCCTGATAAAAATAAAGTGTTAGTCTATAATTTAACATCATTTAAAGCAGTGCGGAGTGCTTTTACTATTAATGTCAAGGGTATTTCTATAGAACAAATTAATAATACTATTGTTTTTGTCGACCCCCTTACACTTTGAGTAAAATAATATGAAAATTTCAATTAATTTTTTTCCATCAATTAAACTTTTCCAAGGAAGGCCTGCGATTAAAATTAAAATCCTGGCTTACGAATCATCAATAGCAATGCCTGAATTAAACTTAATTTTTGAATGCACACTAGGTAGTTTTGTGGTTAACGGTCAGGACACAGATCAAAAAAAATTACTTGGTTGTACAGATGGCTCTGGGGAAACCTCTGTTTTTATAGTGGGCCCAGATATAGGCGGTGATGGAAAATTAACAGTCTCTTTTCAAGAGAATAGTAACCCAATTGGTCATCAACCTTACCACTTTGAAGCTACAGCACACTACGCACTTAATTTTAATGTCATTGGTGATTACGCAATGGCTGATGGTATACAGAGTAATAAGGTTCAGGCTATTCTGACAGGAACCGGTCCAGTGGTTCACCTCGATAATCGAAAATTAAACTTGAGTATTACTGGAGCTGCGTCATTTGAACAGAATAAAATTACTCAGGCTACTTCTATAGAAACGGATTCAAAAGGAAATGCAAACTTTGAACTTTATGACACAAATGCAGCAGGTGAAACGGTCACTCTTACTGGTGTAATGGATGGCAGTAAAGCAGAACCAACAATTATAAACATCAATTTTCAAGCTAATCTGGATTGTGAGGCTTCACCTCCCAGTGATGGACAATACATTAGAACGATCTTTGTTTATACTATTGGTGATCATACGTATCTTTTGCGTCAGCGTAAATGTGATCACTTAGTAAGTGTACATAAGCTGCTTACAGGTGGGTTACAGGGAGAGCAAGTTTCTACTGGCCAGAAGTGGGTTAATTTTTATGATTTATTATTTCCTTTTACCCTCGGAGACGAACAATATGTTTTTGGGTTAGCTAAAGTTTTTATTAACTCATCCACAAGTGCCTATAAGTCCTATTGGATAATTGCAAAGTTGGATGAAAAAGGGAATAAAGTAATTGTAGATCATGATTATTATGATTGTAGTTATGATGTGGGATTTGCATATAGGTCTGGTAAAGACCAATTTATTTATCTTCACAGTAATGATATTAATGATAATGGTCAATATCCTTATATTATACAAAAAATCCTTCCTGATGGAAAAATGGTACGAACTCCAACAGAGGAAAAAAGCTGGGATTGTTTCTATGGAGCTACATTCTTTTTTTCAATGGAAGATAAGGAATATATATATATACACACAAAAGACCCTAGCCTGAAGGCTTTTGCTTATGAATTGAATAAAGATGGGACAGTAGGTGAGCAAAGCATGTCTAATACTTGGGAATATTATTATTATCCAGAATTTGCGTATTATATTGGTGGCACACATTATTACGCAGGACAAAGATTTTATGATAACTATTGGTTTATCAGTTATATAAAGAGTGGGGGAGTACCTGAAGCTCAAATTGAAGGTGAAAATAAATGGGATACAGATTACCAATATATGATTCCATTTTCTATTGACGGAAACCAATATTTTCTGAGACAAGATCAGAGTGAAAGCCACTGGTATATTACACAGCTTATCGCTGGAACTAATATGGGAGATGATACTGACAATAGTGATAATCATTAATATGATTGATTTAGTTAACATTGATAATTTTACAAAAGTTGGTCATTGATTTAAAAATGGCCAACTTTTCAAGTTATCACGCTTTCCTGTAAACCATTAACTGCTCAAGCAGCTGCTCTTTCCCCACACTAGAGATAATTTTCCCCCGACGCAGAGCAACCTGATCTGTTTTCATTTCCTGCTCTCCGACAATCAGAATATTGGGGATCTTCAACTGATGAAATCGCCTGACTTTATGAGCAACAGAACTATTACTATGATCAGTTAATACAGGTAAATCCGCAGAATTGAGTGAACAGACCAGTGCATTGGCATAATCGATAGCTGCTTCACACACTGTTGCGATTGCAACGGGTAATGGATGTACCCATTCTGGCAATGCGCCCTGAGTGCTTTCCAGTAACACGCCGATCCAGCGCTCTATTGAGCCATATATGACCTGATGTAAAATTACCGGGTGTTCTTTCTCGCCGGACGAATTTGTATAAGCAATATCGAAGCGTTCCGGGAGGTTAAAATCCAGCTGTATTGTTCCGCACTGCCATTCACGTTCCATATTATCCTTAAGAGCCAGCTCGATTTTGGGGCCATAAAATGCGCCTTCACCGATTTGTATTTCGAAATCAACAGATTGCTCTCGGCATACATCAATTAATATTTGTTCAGCTTTCTGCCATAAAATTTTATCGCCGAGAGCAGACTCTGGCCGAGTAGAAATTCTGACTAAAAGTTGATGATAACCATACTGGCTGTACACAAGCTTAGCTCTATTCAGAAAATTAATTACCTCAGCTTGAATTTGTGACCATGTACAAAAGACATGGGCATCGTCCTGAGTAAATTGGCGCAATCTCAGGCAGCCATTCAATGCCCCAGAGGGTTCATTACGATGGACTAAACCAAACTCGAACAGTTTTATGGGGAGTTCCCTGTAGCTATGCACACCACGTTTGAACAGTAAAATATGCGCCGGGCAGGACATTGGTTTTAAGGCATAATCCGACATACTTTCCTGACCACCGCCGAAAAACATATCCTCTTTGTACATAGCAAGATGACCTGAAGTCTGCCATAACTCTTTTTTCAAAAACTGAGGTGTACGGACTTCCTGAAAGCCATGCTGTTGGTAAATTTTCCGCATATGCTGTTGAATATTTTGAAATAGCCGCCAGCCGTTCGGATGCCAGAAAATCATTCCCGGCCCTTGGGGTTCTGAATGAAACAAATCAAGTTGTTGTGCAATCTCACGATGAGTTTTCATAGCTTCTCCTGTTATGAAACTCTGAGCGAAACGCATAAGGCAGGTATGAAAAAACCCTCTGGCGAGTCGCTCAGAGGGTTTTTAAAAATTCTGTCGAGACTACCCCCCGAACAACCTAGTGGTTTCGGTGGTGGTAGTTTGTTGAGCTGGCATGGCCAGAATGAAGATTGATTTAATTTTCATAATGTTTAAGTTTTTAGCAATCTGCATAGAAAAAAGCAAGTGGAAATTATAGGTAAAAAGTTCTATATCCAATGAGTTTCGAATTCCCTAAGAGATTACTGTGTTTTAATACTTTGCTCTGTACCGTAGAATTATCGCTGAACTGGAATAGTTTGGTGTTTTTAACCGGGAGTAATAATAAATGATAACAAAGCGTGGGTTCAGATTAACGATGATCATTGGTGGCATGGCGTTAATTTGCGTAGGTTTGGTTGGGTGTATCAGGCTGGAAGTTGCAACACCGGATAAGCCCATCAATATTAATATGAATGTGAAAATTGAACATGAAATTCATATTAAAGTCGATCGGCAGATTGAAGATATGCTCAAAAATAACTCTGACTTATTCTAAGGAGTGAGAATATGAAAAAAACAGGAGTGATACTTTGGTTAAGCCTGCTGTTTAGCTCTTTTGCAATGAGTATGACGCTGGATGAAGCAAAACAACAAGGTCTGGTAGGTGAAACATTCAGCGGATATCTGGCTCCTGTCAGGAATACTAAGGATGCACTTTCCGTAGTTAAGCAAATCAATAGTGAACGGGAAAAAAAGTATGCGGAGATTGCGGCGCAAAATAATATAACTACCGATCAAGTGGCGAGAATAGCGGGTGAAAAGCTGGTTAGTCGTGCAGGAGCAGGGGAATATGTGCGCGGTATTAATGGCAACTGGTTGAAGAAATAAAGCGTGCCATTTTTAGGCTGGCACGCACCAGTAGTAACAACAGAATCAGGCTGCGATTTCTTCAGATTGTTCCTGCTTTATTTTTTCTATAATTTCAATTATTGCATTGTGAGAGTTTTGGTGTGCCTGATGTGCCAGTTCTTCGCCTAACGCAATCCCTTCTGCAAAGACGAATTTAACATCAGTAATACCAATAAACTCCAAGAAAATCTGTAGGTATGGAGTTATCAAATCTTTTGGTGTTTGCTGATAAATGCCTCCACGGGTGGTTAGCACAATAACACGTTTTCCTTTCAACAAGCCTTCTGAGCCTGATTCAGTATAGCGGAAAGTAATACCAGCACGAGCAATCAAATCAAAGTAGTTTTTTAATTGTGCAGGAATAGAGAAATTATACATTGGCGCAGTGATTACAATAACATCATGTGCCTTTAATTCGGCGATCAATTCATCAGATAGTGCCATCGCCATTTTTTGACGCTCTGTCAGTTCTGCCCCACTTGGGCGCATAGCACCTAATAGTTCCCCATCCAGTACCGGAACTGGTTCCTCAGCTAAATTACGGATGGTGATGTGACTATCTGCATGGCTGGCGGACCATTGCTCAATAAAATTATCTGCCATTTTATTGCTTTGTGAATTTTGCGCCAAAATGCTGGATTTCAGAACCAGTAATTTACTCATTTTTCATTCCTTAATTCGTTACTGTAACTAATACACTGTCAATGGTTTCTATAGGTCAGGCATTTTAATGGGATTGTCATTCAGTAAATAGCGCAATATTTCGAGGTTAGTATTCAAAATTATTGAACATCAGATTGAGTCATCGGTTTTTAACCTGAAAGATGAGGGAAATAAATGCGTTTATATGCAGTACATTGAAATACTCAAGATATGTTACACTTCTGATAGCCCAGTTATAAAACCCTATCCTATAACTCAATTTACTAGAATACCTTGATAGTAAAAGAAATTTTGACAATAAAGTGTGTTTCAGAAAAACAGCACTACTCAATTAAGAACGTCACAAGGATTTATCACAGTGGAATTACCTTTAACAGCGACGATTGCTGAATTATACGCTGAACTTGAGCACACGCCGTTGCGTGACCAGTTCCGTTTAAGAAAACGTTTACAGGGAGCTGCAAAAATAAAAAATCAGGCTTCCTTACAGGCTGTAGCACAATCTATTGCTGCGGATATTACTACAGCAAAACAAAAAGTTATTAATCGTCAAACGGCATGTCCTACGATTAAATATCCTGAAAACCTGCCTGTTAGCCAGAAAAAAGATGATATCTATAAAGCGATCAGGGATAACCAGGTTGTTATTATTGCTGGTGAAACAGGATCTGGTAAAACCACCCAGATCCCTAAAATATGTCTTGAACTTGGCAGGGGGATTAAAGGGCTTATCGGGCATACTCAACCCCGCCGTTTAGCGGCTCGTTCAGTGGCCAACCGTATTGCCGATGAACTGGAGACATCACTGGGTTCAGCGGTCGGTTATAAGGTTCGTTTTAATGATCAGGTGAGTGAGAATACACTGGTCAAATTAATGACTGACGGTATTTTGCTGGCGGAATTGCAGCAGGATAGACTGTTATTACAGTACGATACACTGATTATCGATGAAGCCCATGAACGTAGCCTGAACATCGATTTTATTATGGGATATCTGCGTCAATTATTGCCGAAACGTCCCGATCTGAAAGTGATTATTACCTCTGCAACCATTGATCCTGAACGGTTTTCCCGTCATTTCAGTAATGCGCCTATTATTGAAGTTTCAGGTCGCACTTACCCGGTGGAAGTTCGTTATCGGCCAATAACAGGGGATGATAATGACAACGATAGGGATCAGCTAGAAGCTATCATTGATGCGGTAGAAGAATTAGGCCGCGAAAGTGCGGGTGATATTCTGGTATTTATGAGCGGAGAGCGTGAAATCCGTGATACCGCCGATGCACTTAGTAAGCAGAATTTTAAGCATACCGAAATTTTGCCTCTGTTTGCTCGTCTCTCCAATAACGAACAAAACCGGATCTTCCAGTCTCATGTCGGGCGCCGAATTATTTTAGCCACTAACGTAGCTGAAACCTCATTGACTGTACCGGGCATTAAATATGTTATCGATACTGGCTATGCGCGTATCAGCCGATATAGTTATCGAACCAAAGTTCAGCGTTTGCCGATAGAGCCAATTTCTCAGGCATCAGCTAATCAACGAAAAGGTCGTTGTGGTCGTGTTTCTGACGGGATTTGTATTCGACTCTATTCCGAAGATGATTATTTATCCCGTCCCGAATTTACTGATCCTGAAATTCTGCGTACCAATCTGGCATCCGTTATTTTGCAGATGACTTCGATTGGATTGGGGGATGTCAGTGCGTTCCCGTTTGTTGAAGCGCCGGATAAACGTAATATTCAGGATGGTGTCCGATTATTGGAAGAGCTGGGTGCTATCGATACAGAGTCTTCAACCGATGGTACTTACCGACTGACGCAAATGGGGCGGCAGTTGGCGCAGTTACCGATCGATCCCCGTTTGGCTCGCATGGTGCTGGAAGCCCGAACACATGGTTGTGTGCGTGAAGTCATGGTGATTACTGCGGCATTATCCATTCAGGATCCGCGGGAAAGGCCGCTGGAAAAACAGCAGGCTTCGGATGAAAAACACCGCCGTTTTGCTGATAAAGACTCAGATTTTATCGCTTTCCTGAAATTGTGGGATTTTTTGACAGAACAGCAAAAAGAACTATCCAGTTCTCAATTCCGCAAACTGTGTCGTCAGGATTATCTGAATTACCTGCGTGTCAGAGAATGGCAGGATGTGTACACGCAATTGCGGCAGGTAGTCAAAGAAATTGGTATTCCGGTTAACAGCCAGGAAGCGGATTACCGCAGTATCCATATTGCGTTACTGACCGGGCTTTTATCCCATATCGGTCAGAAAGATGTCGAGAAACAGGAATATACCGGTGCCCGTAACGCCCGTTTTTCCATCTTTCCGGGGTCGGGATTATTTAAAAAACCGCCTAAATGGGGAATGGTGGCGGAGCTGGTGGAAACCAGCCGCCTCTGGGGACGCATTGCCGCCCGCATTGAACCAGAATGGATAGAGCCTCTGGCATCGCATCTGATTAAGCGTCATTACAGTGAACCACACTGGCAAAAATCTCAGGGTGCGGTAATGGCATCAGAGAAAGTCACTTTATATGGATTGCCGATAGTGATGGGGCGTTTGGTCAATTACAGTCAGATTGATCCGATGCTGTGCCGCGAATTATTTATCCGCCATGCGCTGGTGGAAGGGGACTGGCAAACCCGCCATTCATTCTTCCGTGCTAATCTCAAATTACGTGAAGAAGTCGAAGAGCTGGAACACAAATCCCGCCGTCGGGATATTTTGGTGGATGATGAGACATTATTCAGCTTCTATGATCAGCGGATTGGCAAGGACGTAGTTTCATCCCGTCATTTTGACCGCTGGTGGAAGACAGTAAGCAAAGATCAGCCAGAATTGCTCAATTTTGAAAAGAGCATGTTGATTAAAGGAGATGCCAATAAAGTTAGTGTGTTGGATTACCCCAATTACTGGTATCAGGATAATTTAAAATTCCGTTTAACTTATCAGTTTGAACCGGGGACAGATGCTGATGGGGTCACGGTGCATATTCCATTGCCAGTATTAAATCAGGTCAGAGATGAGGGATTTGACTGGCAAATTCCGGGAATTCGTCATGAATTGGTCGTGGCATTAATTAAATCGTTACCGAAGCCGATCCGCCGTAATTTCGTACCAGCACCTAATTACGCACAGGCATTTCTGGAGCGGGTAACTCAGCCACAGGCAACATTACTGGAAAGTCTTGAAAAAGAATTTCGTCGCATGACAGGAGTGACGTTGTCACGTGATGACTGGCAATTAGAGCAGGTTCCGGATCATTTGAAAATGACTTTCCGTATTATTGGAGAGAAAAACAAAACGCTGGCGGAAGGAAAAGATCTTTCGGCACTGAAGCTGAAACTGAAAGATAAAGTACAGGAAACACTTTCAGCCGTAGCAGATGATGGTATTGAACAAAGCGGGCTGCATATCTGGAGTTTTGGCGAATTACCTGAACGCTATGAGCAGAAACGAGGTGGCTATTCGGTTAAAGCATTCCCGGCGCTGGTGGATGAAAAAGACAGTATCGGTATTAAATTGTTTGAAACTGAATCTGAACAGCTTAATGCTATGTGGGAAGGAACCCGTCGGTTACTGTTGCTGAATATTCCATCACCGATAAAATACCTGCATGAAAAACTGCCGAATAAATCTAAGTTGGGGCTATATTTTAACCCATATGGAAAAGTTCTGGATTTGATTGATGACTGTATTTCCTGCGGTGTGGACAAATTAATTGCAGAAAATGGTGGCCCGGCATGGAATGAACAGGCATTTTCAGATTTGCAGGATAAAGTTCGGGCTGATTTGAATGATGCAGTGGTCGAGATTGCCAAACAGGTCGAGCAGATCCTGACAACGGTATTCGCCATTAATAAACGCCTGAAAGGGCGGGTCGATATCTCTCTGGCATTAGCACTATCTGATATCAAAGCGCAAATCTCCGGTCTGGTCTTTAGAGGTTTCGTCACCGCCCACGGTTGGAAACGTCTGGCAGATGTATTGCGTTACCTGAATGGTATTGAACGCCGCTTGGAAAAACTGGCTATTGATATAAACAGGGATAGGGCGCATATGAGTCGGATTGAATATATTCAGCAACAATGGCAGCAATGGTTGGCTAAGCTTTCTGTTCAGCAAAAACAGTTACCGGAAGTAAAAGAAATCCGCTGGATGATTGAAGAACTGCGTATCAGCCTGTTTGCTCAACAGCTGGGTACAGCCTATCCGATATCTGATAAGCGTATTGTGCAGGCGATGGAGAATATTGCTTCGTAGTAGTTTAGGGGCTGTAGAATTTTAATAATTAGGATCTACAAGCCCCTGTATTTATTTTTACCATTCTCGATCCTGACGAACACCGAATTCATTTATTCGCGAATGAGTATGAAAATGGCTGCATGCCAATTCATGCAACCATCTGAAAAGTAATAAAGAAAAAATATTATTTACTGATAAGTCAGTGTAATCGTCGCTGTTGCATTGGCTTTACCCGGTGTTACCCGTGCTTCAGTCTGAATATAACGGGCTTGCATCGGAAGAGAGAAATGTCTTACTTGATCGCTGGGCTGAAGGACAATGGATTCACCTTGCGATAAGAATCGATTGAGAAAAATAATTTGTAAACCCACGCCTCTTGCTGTGACGTTGTCACTATCTTGATCCAATGCCCAGATATTAGAATAACCATTTTTTGCCGGACGTCCATCCAGTCTCATAGTGGCTTTTGCATTTGCATCGCAGTCCAGCTCTAAGTTGAAGTCTTTTGTCCGAGTAGCACTATGCATACCGCGAAATTCACTAGTTTTAACTTCCCCCATATTAACGAGAGTTGTTTTATGTGTTAGGGAACAACTCGGAATAGGAGTAATAATATTCGTTTGTTCTAAATAAAAAGTATGAATGATATTACTATGTCCCATTCTGGCTCGGGTCAGAATCCTACCTTCAATTTTTCCTGAACCTGTGGTTGGTGCAATTTTGATTAATTGTACTGTTAAATATCCCCATGTTTCACCACAGTAATAATATGGTTGACTAGCTCTTTGAGGAGGGGAGCATGTAAATGGATTGTCAGACCACCTAGGAAACCAGTCAATACCATAACCAGTCGGTCCCCAATTATTTATTCTAATACCAATACCCGGTACACCTGATTCATAAATAGCATCATAGTTGTAGTGTGCCTTCGGAAAGTCGGGTGGATCCCATGACGTAGGAACTCGAAAATTACAGTGAGCGATATAGCCCTTTCTGTTTAATTGGTCTAAAAACACCTCTTTGATGGTTGTCCCGATTGGATGATCTTTTGACACTATGATATTACCGCCAAAAGAAATTTTTGTTTCATCGCCGGTAAATCCTTGCATAAAGTGGCATGAGTAACCTCCATAATCGGCCTGACTGGCAAAACTACTCATCATGCCGATGATAAATATACTCGCCAATAATAATTTTAAGCCCTTAACCATAATTCATTTCCATAATAGGTAAAAATATCAAACATATGATCAATAGTTGTTATTCACAGGTGGCATCTAACATGTACAGGCCGGATTTTGGTATTGTTTTTGGAAGTTGATAATTAACCCGGCATTCCTGAGTATCTTTATAACCCCATTTCACCCATATCTGACCAGATTCAGGAATACCACTCATATAGGCCTGCCCATCATTACTGACAATAGTGCTGCTGGGTTCATCTGACTCATTTTGTTGAACTAATGTAGCTGTTGCACCAAATGGAACTTCTTTTCCTTTGTGAGAAAGGCTCAGCAAAACGCGATAACCAATACGAGTCTGGAAATCGGCCAGTGTCAGAGCACCTTGAGTAGGAACAATAGTTTGTGTGCTGATATCGATATCAACATTGTCTCCCATTGAATAGGTATCTAAAGAGATCCGATTTTTGCGATAGCTACTGGCATAAGGAACAATCGCATAACCTCTCCCGTCAGTTGCAATCCCAGTCTGATTCTGGACTTTAATACCTTTAGCGCCATTGGCTCGGACTAACACCAATGTATCCCCCAATGATTGAGAGAAAGTTATACCGTAGGGATGTGCGACGACTCCGCCATTGAGGCTGTAATTTAACTGCTTGGATTGTCTGTTATAGTTATAACCAACGCCAACCTGACCATAAGCACCTTTATATTCTGTAGTGAGGTTTCCACCAATACCTGTGTTACGGTTATCGTAATTTTGCTGAATACTGTAAGCCAGATTGTTATCTTCCAGCGCTGTTCCACTTAAGCTGACCTGATGAGATGTATCTCCTTTTTTATTATTAGTTATGTTATAGCTGGCCCAGCTATTTTTTAGCCATCGATCAAGAGGGATTTGTAGGCTGAGCGAGATAATCTGATCTTTATGATTCGTTCCCGGCAAACTATTATAGGAGTAATTCAGCGTGTAATTGACAGAATTGTAGCTGTTACTGTAACCGGCACTGATATTCCTTTCATAGCCTTTCTGCGACCAATAATCCTGTTGAAAAGCAGATAAATAAACACCGCCTAAATCACCTAAAGACTGGTTGACATGCATTTGCAGTTTACTGCGTTTGTTGGTGTTGTAGCGATTATTGCTGGTAATATCAAATTCATTAACTTCTTTGAAATCATAGAAATTGTGAGTCGAATAACGATAACCGGCTATCGTTAAACTGGTGCCAGTCAGGGTAAGATCTTTTGCATATTGAAACCGATATGATTGCCCGGATGCACGTATATCTGAAGTTAATTCTGATTTAGCATGTGTCACATCAAAAGAAAATGAACCCCAATCATAGAGACTGTAACCGGTTCCCAAAGCAATGGACTGGTAATTTTTTGAGAAAATTGTTCCACCGTATAGCGTGACATTATTGGAAAGCCCGTAACTGGCTGTACCTTGTACGAAATAAGGTGTTTTACTGTGTTGAGCAGAAGAACGGTATTTTCCGAATGCCAAAGAATGGCGCAGACTCTTTTCCCGCAGCATCACAGGTACAGCCGAAAAAGGTTGCACAGAACGATGTTGTTTTCCGTCGGCTTCTTTAACGATAATTTCTAAATCGCCACTGGCAGTTGTTGGGTACAGGTCATTGATGATGAAAGGTCCGGGAGGAACATAGGTTTCGTAGATAATGTAACCATTTTGCTTAATCGTCACCTGAGCATTACTTTGTGCAATTCCCCGTATCGTTGGTGCGAAACCTCTCAGACTATCAGGCAGCATATTATCATCTGAAACCAGTTGCATACCGCGAAACTGAAAACCGTCAAAAATAGGTGAGGGGGTATAACTATCACCCAAAGTCAATTGGCTTTTCAGAGAATGAATATCACGTTGTAAATAAGTATTCAGGCTTCGCCATTTATTGTTCTGGCTGCTGTAAGTTGCGTAATTTCGTAAACGCCAGGCATCCCAGTTGGCACCACTTCTGAGATTAAGAAAATTATGACTGTTTGAACCTGATTGACCATCCAGCCAATTTGTAGAACCACTATAACTATAATTAACTTGTAAGGAAGTTAATCCCTGCTGCCATAAATGAGGAGGCACATAATCTCTTACTTTGTTATGCAGAGCAGCTTGAGGAATACTGATATCCAGACGCTGTTTGTTAAAATCGAAAGAAGATGATGCAGAATCAATATATTGACTAAGGTCTGTGATTTCGGTCTCTGGTGATAAAGCCGCTAAAGCCGGGAATAAATCGACATTGACTCCCATTTCTTTTAGCTGCTTTAGGGTAATTCTGGGAGATAACTTATTATTCACCAGAACAAACTCAACATTACCGGTATCTACTTTTTCCCTGTTGAGATAAGTATCGACCCAATAGCGTCCCGGCGGCTGTTGATCGTCCTGCATAAAAATTGACAAATCAATATCTTCGGGAAAGCCGGAAAGTGTTTCCAGTGCATTGATATTGAAATAGTCTTCTCCGTAAACCTTATCGGAAAACAAAAGCCATATTGTTGCCAATATACATAAGAATGCTTTTATTGGTTTGAAAAATAACACCAAATTATCAGAAATATTGTATTGAAGATAATGGCGGCTGTTATCCATAATCATTTTCTAGTCCTGATAGATTGTATGAAAGTTATACTCAAAAAATATGCTTTTCTTCAGGTGTTATTCCGCCAAAATCATTAATGGTTTTCCAGGATACCTGATTGATATTTTTAATAGGAATATCCCAGCTCTGCTGACCAAAAGGAGGGAGCATACCGGCTGTCTGGATCTCATGGTTTTTTGAAGCATTCCCAATGCCAAGATAAGCAAAAGAAATATAGTATGGTGTAGGGTTCTCGGCTGTCAGTTTGTTGCCTTCAACCTTGAATTTCAGTGCCTTATAGGCAATGGAAGCGTCTTCTGCCAGTTGAGTGGGGCGGTAAAATAACTTAAAGCGTGATCTTACAGTGATTTGTAACTGATTTTCTTCAGATTTTACTGTTGCCGGAATAGATTTAACATTTAGCCAGAATAGAGATTCTCTGTCAGCTGGTAAATTATCACCGGTTTTTACAATTCGTAATACTGTCTCATTTCCGGCTGTTAATTTAAAAAGTGGGGGAGTAACAATAAACGGTGTCTTAGTTTCATCATTCTCTCCCTGAATCCAGGATTGAATAAGATAAGAAATATCTGTTTCCGGATTACTGATAGAGATAGATGTTTCTTTTCTGTCACCGTTATAAACAACACGAGTACCACCGATAATGACACCAGCAAAAGTAGTATTAATGCTGAAAGTGCAGATGATAATAAAAATCAAAATACGAAAGTATTTCAAAATAGATACTCCGATAATATTATTTATTATGGTTATATATTAATTAATGTAATTGAGTTGTTATTACCATTCACTGGTTATAGTGAATGGTAATAGTTCTTAATTAAATATTTTATTATATATTTTTAGTTATAGTCGATAGTAAAGCTAGCTACTGCATTACCAGTACCCGGAGTCACTGTTGCTTTAGTTGCAACATACCTAGCAACAAACTCCAGCTCAGCACCATTATTTTTGATGTCTTTTTGAGAAGAGGATCTTGCCATGGCAATTGGAGTGTTACTATTCGGTTCATAAATGCCAATAGCAATACCATCAGCGGCTCCAGATGCTGTATTTTCTAGCGCTAAAAGATTTTTATTAATATTATCAGGCTGTCCATCAAATTTAACACTAGCATGTTTATTAGCTTCTGGACACTTAGTAAGTTTAATACTGAAATGTGTTGCAGCTGCGGTACTACCGATTCCGTTAAATGCGGTAGTGTTAATTTCCCCCATATTTACGGTCTGATTTTTGGTATTTTGAGTAATTTCACATGAAGAAGAGATTATTTTTCCTTTAAATTTGATTTGTCCATCTTCCGCATGTGCTAAAGGCATAAATACAGATGAAATGAATAAGGATGAAATAATTAACTTGGTTTTCATTTTTAATATATCCCATCCCTGGTGTATGAATACAGCAGGGATATAGCTGATTTAATTAACATTAAAGCCGTACAAATATAATACAGCAAATGAGTAGTCTAAGTTGATATCTGAAAGACGGTACAAGAAGATACCAAAGTTCTCTATCCGACAGATATTGCAAAGCATATAGTAGCGATCAATTACCAAAGGTCAAAATAATAACTCGACAAAGCACAATATTCGAAACATTATTCCGTCAACTTTCCATTAATAGAATTGTAATTCAGAAAATTGAATATTTTTCAATCTTGAATGTATTTTTATTCTATTTTATAAGTTTAACTATTAATTTCGGGAAATCTCAGAAAATAAATATGAAGATAAAAGTGCTTATTTTTGTAGTTTTATATTTTTCCTATATATTTAACTAAATATTATTTATTTGTGACGCAAGTCGCAAAATTAGCATTAATGCCTAATATTTAGCATTAGTCAGCTTCTTAAGCTATTTTTTTTCAAAAAAAGCAAGACTTCAAACCAACTCAAGTTAACTGGCTGTTAATAATAACTGGTATGACATGATTTGTATGATGAATACTATTAAAAAATAGTGTAACAGCGAAACTGAATAAATATTTATGTATAGGTTATTTTACCTCCAATAAAGCCCAATGTTAGTTACAACATACTTTTGAAAGAAACCTAAAATAACACTCATTAATACCGAGTACAAAAAAGCTTAGCGAGGTTTATTTTCAAAAAATGGCGCGAGGAAAAAACAAAAAGAAATATTTTGAGGATTGTTGGAGGGGAGAGAACAACTTCTCTCCCTATCTTTAACAAAGAATGCAGTTTAGGAAATATGCTGTAAATATTTTAGTGCATCAGTAACCATGTAGAAGGAATTGTAGTCAATAATAAAACAGCAATTGCAGATTTCTCTATTTTATTCAGTCTACTACTATCATCCATTTGCTTGCGTGCATATAGAAAAACAAGTAATCCTGGTGCATATAGGATGACCGAAAGCAGCAAATGCATTAAGCCAGAGGCATAAAGCAGCCATAAGCCATACATGCAAGCACCTGTAGCAATAAATAGTAAGACGCGGTTACTACGCTCAAAAGCAACTTTTGCTAAAAATGCACCGACTAAAAAGTAAGGTACGAGCACCATTTCTGATGCGATAGAAAGCAGGGTATTGTAATCGCTTCCACTTAACCAGATTAAAACCAGAGCAACCTGAACAGCACCATTTGTGATCCACAATGAAGATGCTGGCGCTTTTTTGTCATTTTGCTTGCTAAATATTTTAGGAAATGAGTTATGTAAAGAAGCAATGAAGGGTACTTCTGCCGCCATGATTGTCCAGCTCAGGTAAGCACCACAGACAGAAACAATTAAACCCGCAACAATAATGAACTGGCCTGCTGAGCCAATTAATCCTACCATCAGGTTTGCCATAGAAGGATTACGTATTGCAGCCAGTTCCGGTCTGGTGACCAGACCCAGAGAGAGCAGGGTAACCAGCACATAAACGCCTAATGCTGAAATCACAGCCAGTAAGGTCGCAATTCCAATATCTTTACGCCTTTTAGCTCTACCTGAAACGACAACTGCACCTTCAACACCAATAAAAACCCATAGGGTTATCAGCATGGTATTTTTGACTTGTTCCCAGACAGGAACCCCCATTTCAATGCCAGTAAAATCAAATGTAAATACATCCATTTTAAAGGCCATGATGGCCAGAATAATGAATATCCCTAAAGGTAACAGCTTGGCCATTGTTGCTAATTTATTGACGCCAGCCGCTGTTTGTACGCCTCTGAGTACAAGCCAGTGAACAAACCAAAGCAAAACAGATTCGCCGATCAACGCCTGCCAGGTATTCCCATCGCCCAAAATTACGGAATGTTCGGTATCAGTAAAAAAGCTTAATGCAGCAAAGACAATGACTAAGTAAGAAACATTAGCAATGATTGCGCAAAACCAATATCCCCATGCAGAACAGAACCCGACTAATTCACCAAAACCTTCTCTGGCATAGGTAAAAATTCCGCCATCCAAATCAGGACGCAAACGAGACAATAAAAGTAAAGAAATGGCTAAAAAGAGAATGCCTATGCCTGTGATCCCCCAACCTATCATTAAGGCAGCGGGACTTCCTGCGTTTGCCATATTTTGTGGCAAGCTGAATACACCCGCTCCAACCATTGAACTGAAGACTAATGCGGTCAGAGAAGTGAGGCCTAATTTTTTTTCCAAAGATACGTTCCTAAAAGTCAGATAAAATCAACACGATTAGCCAGAACACTTATTCTGAATATCGAACACATATTGGACATTTATTGCATCCATGCGATGGAATGCAGAAATATTCAGTGGTTAAATCTAAAAACAGGGGGATTTTACGGAGTGAAAGGGCTGTATGCAATGGAAAATTATGCAAAAAAACACAAAATTTATGCATAAAAATCTTCATTTCCTAATGAAATAAACAAAAAATAGTTTTCTGACGTTTGATATTCATCGGATTGTCAGTGATATCACAGTAGTAATGAAATGGTACAGTCAACAGAGACAATTTCTAAGGTGACAGGGATGCTATTTCAAAAAGGAGGTTAATGTTCATATTATAAACATTATTAATAAGATAGAATTTATTTTACTTTTAATAAACAAAAGATAAACATTTTGGGAAATTATTTAACTAAAAGACAGATAATGAATCTTATAGATATTACAAAAAGTAGATATATAGATGTGAAAGCAACAGAGGAGGAAGAATAAAAGAAGTACACATTATTAATGCATACTTCTTTGGTGAGGCTGTTATTTAAACAGATCTGCGCTAATGGTAACGTTTCCACCATTAGACTGCCACTCACGAGTAACATGGTAATATTTTGCCCCTTTTTCTGCGGCACGCTTAGCGACCTGATAAGAGACTTCAGGCGCAGTTGTGTAATAACCGGAGAAAGTAATAGAGTCAAAAGGTACCATTTGGGCGGCAGAGGCTTTATTCAGTTCTTCTATTTTGGTTCCGTTCGGTAGAGTTACAGTGTAACGCCCACCTTTTGATGACTGGGTTTCAAAAAAACGACCAACGATATTACTGGTTGATGTTGATGAAGCGACACCCGGGATTTCTACTTTTTCAGCAGCTTCTCCACCTTGTGCTAAAGCCTGACGTCCTGCTTCAGAATCAGCCGGGATCACCGCCTTATTAGACTGAACCTGACGTTTTGGCGCATCCTCTTTATAGACATAAGCAGTGACGACCTGATTACCTCCATTGTTTGGTGCAATATCACGGGCAATAAAGAAAGACGCAGCATTTTTCTTTTTAGCTGCTTTGGCGAGAGCTTCTTTCAGGTCGGGGTCAGTCGGGAAATAACCACTCACGGTTACTGTATCGAAAGGTTCCAGAATAATAGCTTCAGTTTTAGGCAGTTCTTTAATTCCTCGATAAATACGATATTGAGTCGTCTTATCTACTTTTTCTGCATCCTTATGATATAGGTCAGCAACAACACGTAAATTACCGCTTCCATTAAAATCATCCAGACTTTGAATATAGAAACTGTCAGCGCCTTTTTTATCAGCCTGACGGGAAACAGCATCGGCTGCTTCATAGATCGCATTAAAACGCCCGGTTACTGTAATTCGTTCAAAGGGTTTAATCTCAGCAGCTTTCTCTGGTGTTAATTCTTTCGCCGCATTTGCCGTGGTAATTGTCGTTAAGGAGAAGATCGCTGTTGCGATGATCGTAGTTTTCAGCTTCATAAAAAATCCTTTCGCCTTGCGCATTAAAATATTTATAACGTGCTGAACATTGTTCTTTATCACATAGCTTGCAATTATTGCATGTAATAATGTTAATTGTCGCAAAAATTTATTCTATCTAAATAACTGCTTACCTATTTTTGGTAGATGTCGCTAATAATTTTAATAAAAATAGCGATTTATATAAAAAGCATCATGGCTTACATTAAGGGTTGTTTTGCTTTCTACAAAAACGATTATCCACAATGTTGTATTTTTCATGTGATATTATTTCATTTGTTATCACTGAGTGCTTTGTTGATAAATCTCATTGATAGGTTTTACTGATAGTAGTAATAACAACAATCGAATCGTTAAATTAGCTTCAGCAGGTAATAATCAGCAATATTTCATTCTTAGAGAAGGAAACATTATGCATATTGGTGTACCAAAAGAACGATACCCCAATGAGGCTCGGGTTGCTGCTACACCGTCAACTGTAGAGCAATTACTGAAATTGGGATTTAATGTAGTCGTTGAGTCAGGAGCAGGGCATCTAGCCAGTTTTGATGATAATGCTTACCAAAAAGCAGGGGCTGTGATTGCAGAAAATAATGAAGTCTGGCAATCAGATATTATTTTTAAAATCAACGCGCCGGAAGAGAGCGAAATCTCCTTAATGAAGGAAGGCGCTACGCTGCTTAGTTTTATCTGGCCAGCACAGAACCCTCAATTAATGGATAAGTTATCAGAGCGCAATATTACCGTTATGGCAATGGATTCTGTTCCGAGAATTTCCCGCGCTCAGTCACTGGATGCTTTGAGCTCAATGGCGAATATTGCTGGTTATCGTGCCATTGTTGAAGTCGCTCATGAGTTTGGCCGTTTTTTCACTGGGCAAATTACCGCTGCCGGTAAAGTAGCACCCGCTAAGGTTATGATTATTGGTGCTGGTGTTGCGGGCCTTGCAGCCATTGGAGCAGCAGGTAGTCTTGGTGCTGTGGTTCGTGCTTTCGATACTCGTCCTGAGGTTAAGGAACAAGTGCAAAGCATGGGCGCTGAATTCCTTGAATTGAACTTTAAAGAAGAAGCCGGTAGCGGAGACGGTTATGCAAAAGTGATGTCAGAAGCCTTTATCAAGGCGGAGATGGAACTTTTCTCTGCTCAGGCAAAAGAAGTGGATATTATCGTTACAACAGCGTTAATTCCGGGTAAGCCAGCACCAAAGTTGATTACTAAAAAAATGGTTGAATCGATGAAACCGGGTAGTGTCATTGTCGATTTGGCTGCACAAAATGGCGGAAACTGTGAACTGACAGAAGCCGACAAACTTGTTGTGACAGATAATGGCGTCAAGATCATTGGTTATACCGATTTACCCAGCCGTTTACCTACTCAGTCATCACAGTTGTACAGTACCAATCTCGTTAACCTGATGAAATTGCTGTGCAAAGAGAAAAACGGTGAGATTACTATTGACTTCGACGATGTCGTTATCCGTGGCGTTACCGTTATTAAAGAAGGTGAGATCACATGGCCAGCGCCGCCAATTCAGGTCTCAGCGCAACCTCCCAAGCCTGAACCCATCAGGAAAGAAGATAAACTTGTTGAAAAGCCCAAATCTCCGTGGCTGAAATATGGATTACTGGCGCTGGCAATGATTCTTTTTGGCTGGCTGGCAAATGTTGCGCCAAAAGAGTTTTTATCCCACTTTACCGTATTTGCTCTATCTTGCGTGGTTGGGTACTACGTTGTATGGAATGTCAGTCATTCATTACATACTCCACTTATGTCAGTTACCAATGCTATCTCTGGGATCATCGTTGTCGGAGCCGTGTTGCAAATAGGTGAAGGTGGTTGGATCAGTTTCTTTTCTTTCATTGCAGTGCTGATCGCCAGTATCAATATCTTTGGTGGCTTCACTGTTACACAACGTATGCTGAAAATGTTTCGGAAAGGATAAGGGGTAACTTATGTCGAACGGAGTAGTCACTGCGGCATACATTGTTGCTGCTATCTTATTTATTTTCAGTCTCGCCGGTCTTTCACGTCATGAAAGTTCGAGACGAGGCAATATCTTTGGCATTATCGGAATGGCGATCGCCCTGATAGCGACTATCTTGGGGCCTGATACAGGAAAAGTGGGTTGGCTTATTCTGGCGATGATTATTGGTGCAGTTATTGGTATTCGTCTCGCTAAGAAAGTAGAGATGACGGAAATGCCCGAATTAGTTGCCATCTTACATAGTTTTGTTGGTCTGGCGGCTGTTTTGGTAGGTTTCAACAGTTTTATTGCCCATGATATTTTTGCTGATGCCATTATGGAAAACATTCATCTGACAGAAGTTTTCCTTGGGATCTTTATCGGTGCAATAACCTTCACTGGTTCAGTTGTGGCATTTGGTAAATTACGCGGGAAAATTTCCTCAAAGCCATTAATGCTGCCTCATCGCCATAAACTTAATCTGGCCGCTTTAATTGTCTCTTTTGTACTAATGGTTATCTTTATCAAAACGGAGAGTGGCGGTTTACAGGTTTTTGTCATGCTAGCCATGACTGCGATTGCCTTAGCATTTGGCTGGCATCTGGTTGCATCCATTGGCGGTGCAGATATGCCGGTTGTGATTTCCATGCTGAACTCCTATTCAGGCTGGGCCGCCGCTGCCGCTGGTTTTATGCTGAGTAATGATCTGTTGATAGTAACAGGTGCTTTAGTCGGTTCATCAGGGGCAATCCTCTCTTATATTATGTGTAAAGCGATGAATCGTTCCTTTATTAGCGTTATCGCTGGGGGTTTTGGTAGTGATGGCGTCTCAACGGGCGATGATCAGGAAATGGGAGAATATCGAGAAACAACCGCAGAAGAGGTCGCTGAACTATTGAGGAATTCCACTTCAGTCATTATTACCCCAGGGTATGGTATGGCTGTTGCTCAGGCTCAATATCCGGTACATGACATTACAGCAAAATTGAGAGAAAAAGGAATCAATGTTCGTTTTGGTATTCATCCAGTGGCGGGACGTTTGCCGGGTCATATGAATGTATTACTGGCAGAAGCCAAAGTACCTTATGATATCGTTTTAGAAATGGACGAAATCAATGATGATTTTGCTGAAACAGATACCGTTCTGGTTATTGGTGCCAATGACACAGTTAATCCGGCTGCACAGGAAGATCCAAACAGCCCGATTGCGGGAATGCCTGTATTGGAAGTCTGGAAAGCGCAAAATGCGATTGTTTTCAAGCGCTCGATGAATACCGGCTATGCAGGCGTACAAAATCCACTGTTCTTTAAAGATAATACACAAATGTTATTTGGTGACGCAAAAGCAAGTGTTGATGCAATATTACGCGCACTATAAACATAAATACCCATAAATTAAAAAAATCGCCTTGAATCAACATTCAAGGCGATTTTTTTAATTCTTAAAATGATTCTCCAATTATACTCTGACTTTTAATTGAACATGTGAAGGTGAGATCCTTTTCTATTTATGAGGTGTGATTTAATCATATTTTGTGGTGAAATATTTCACTATAAAAATAGTTACAGATGAACCATGAAAAATTTATGAACGTTATTGTGTCAGGTTGGGAAAAAGAGCGAATCAGTAATTTTTACCACTAAAATATTTAGAAGAAAATTAATAATAGAATGGGTAAAGAGTAAATATATAAATAAAAACATCCTTATGGATGAGGTTCCTTTTCCATTTTCCATTATCAAATTTAACATAGGTTTTATAATTACTTATCTATTAAAAAATATTATGATTTTATTTTGTTTTTGATAACCAAGTCAAACAATAAATTTGATGGATTTTAATGATGGTATGTTAAGATAAACATCAATCGATTCTTATTATTAATTGAATGCCATGAAAAAAATACAACAAAACAATCTAAATCTTAAAAACATAAAAGTAACAACCTCGCTCCATTTAAAGCCGCAAGAAAAATAGCCTTATAATATTTGTTAAAGTTCACATTAAAAATATAAGGTCATTTATCCTTCTGAAGAAAAATAATTAAAACAAACTCATTTGATGGATTAATCTTTTATATAAAAAGATTAATAAAATATGTTTTAAATTATTTCATATAAAAGGTGACATATGAAGAATGCCGCTCAAATTGTGGATGAGGCTTTAAATCAAGGGATTACTCTGTTTGTGGCTGATAACCGATTACAATATGAAACCAGCCGAGATAATATCCCGGAAGAATTATTAAATGAGTGGAAATACTATAGGCAAGATTTGATCGATTTCCTGCAACAACTCGATGCAAAAGAAGAAACACAAACATATCAATTGCAGAATATTCAACGAAATAGTAATGCTGAGCATTATCCACTTTCATTTGCTCAGCAACGCTTGTGGTTTATCGATCAACTTACTGATGGCAGTCCTCAATACAACTGCCCCGGCTATCTGAGATTAAGGGAAAAACTCAATGTAAATGCCTTTAAGGCGGCGGTAAAAACATTACTCGAACGTCATGAAGCATTACGCACCTGCTTTAAGGTTATAGATAATGAACCACGGCAGGTTCTGGTGACTTCCTATGATTTACCTATCACGCAGCATGATTTGACGATGCTCTCTGAAAATGAGAAAGAACACCATATTCAACAATTCAGCAAAGAAGAGGATAACCAAGTTTTTAATCTTAGTGCTGACCTAATGTTACGTATTCGGCTAATAAAACGAGCTGAAAATGATTATGTCGTTCTCTATACCATCCACCATATTGCTTGTGATAGCTGGTCAATAGAAATCTTTATTCATGAACTTATCACATTATATAAGGCTTACTCTCAGGGAATGACCAACCCGTTACCAGAACTAAAAATCCAATATAGTGATTATGCTCAGTGGCAAAAAAATTGGCTGCAAGGGGATATTCTGGAAAAACAACTGGATTACTGGAATAACCAGTTATCAGGTATTTCTCCGTTGCACCGTTTTCCACTGGATAATCCACGGCCAGAACAACAGAGCTTCAAAGGGCTTCTTAAAGAACAACATATCTCAAAAGATCTGGCGCAGGAGATCAAAACATTATGTCACCAACATGAAGTCACATTATTTATGTTTCTGGAGACTGCTTTTGCTGTCTTACTGAGCCGTTACAGTAATGAAAAAGATATTCTGGTAGGAACGCCGCTTGCAGGAAGAACTCATCATGACATTGAACCTCTGATTGGTTTTTTTGTTAACTCTCTGGTGATCAGAACCGATTTATCTGGCCAGCCTACATTCAGTGAATTATTAAAGCGAAATAGCCGCACTATTCTCGATGCTTATGAACATCAGGATCTGCCATTTCAAATGTTGGTAGAGAAAATCAGTCCGGGAAGGAATCTAAATTATAACCCTGTATTTCAAATTGCGTTTACGCTGGAAAATACCCAGCGGGATGGGACATTGGTGCGGGATAATAATATTGAGACCGAAGAACGTCTACTTTTGAAAACCCGGTTTGATTTAGAAATTCATATTTATGAAGAAGAGGGTGGCGGGTTATCCCTTTTATGGGTTTATGACAGTAGTCTGTTTAACGATATTACTCTTGAAAGATTGCTTGCCAGTTATGAAACGCTGCTTACTAATATTGTCAGCATGATGAAGCCACGTATCGGCTCAGATCTGATATATAAAGAGCTTTCTGTTCATGCTATTCCACTGCTAACTGAAGCTGAAATACATACTTTATCCCAATGGAATGGGAGACAGGAATATAATCCGTATAGTGGCTGTTTTCATGAGTTATTTGAGAAACAAGCTGCCGGATATCCTGAAAAAACCGCCGTTGTTTTTGGTAGTGATTCATTGAGTTATCAGGAGCTGAACCAACAGGCTAACCAGCTGGCACACTATCTGATAGCACAAAAGATTAAACCAGAAACATTAGTTGCACTCTGTATTCCCCGTTCAATACGCGCATTAGTTGCACTGCTGGGCGTCATTAAAGCCGGGGGAGCATATGTGCCGTTAGATCCTGATTATCCGGTATCCCGTCTCCAATATATGCTGGAACACAGCGAAGCAGAATTTATTCTGACAGAAACGAGTCTGATAGAAAAACTCCCGATTAGTCAGCAGAAAATTGTCTGTTTGGATACCGAGGCAATACAGTCACAATTGCAGCAAATGCCTATCGACAATATTACTGAACGCCCATTCCCGCTGACGGAAAATAATCTGGCTTACGTTATTTATACATCCGGCTCTACCGGAAAACCGAAAGGCGTTATGTTGGAGCATAAAGGATGGGTCAATCTGGCACTGTCACAAGCGAAATTATTTGGTGTTGATACGCATAGCCGGGGATTACAGTTCGCGTCATGGAGCTTTGATGCCATGATCTTAGAAATATCTATGACACTGGCGTATGGCGCAACACTTTACTTAATTTCAGAAGCCCAGCAGCATTCTCCTGAATGTCTGGACGAACTCGTTGAAAAACATCAAATCACCCATGCTGTATTACCTCCTGCTTTATTGCCTTACCTGAACTTTAACAAATGGTGTTCTGTTTCAACCTTGCTTTTAGCGGGAGAAGCTGTACCTCCACAACTCTCTGTTCACTGGTCACAGAATAGGAGGCTGTTTAACGTATATGGCCCGACAGAGTGTACAGCCATCGTAACTTCAAGCTTATTAACTGATGAAAAAATTACAATCGGGAAACCGTTGCCGAATATTCTTATGCGTATCCTTGATCCATCAGGGAATCAGGTGCCTATTGGTGTTGCGGGAGAATTATGTATTGGTGGTGTTCAACTGGCGCGCGGCTATTTGAATGCACCTGAAATGGACGCAATCAAATTTATTAAATATTGCAATGAACAAACGGATGAATCCCAGCCTCAACGTTTATACCGAACGGGAGATTTAGCTCGTTGGTTATCTGATGGCAATATCGAATTTATCGGTCGGATTGACTCTCAGGTCAAAATAAGAGGATTCAGGATTGAGTTAGGAGAAATTGAAACCGCACTGAGTGGACATGAAGCTTTAAGTAGTGCTGTAGTTATTACATATGGAGAAGACAAAGATAAAAGGTTGGTTGCCTATGTTTGCCCGACTATCAGCTGGTTGGAAGAAAGAGGCTTGCAATTTGATACCGAAGATATCTCCCAATACTCAGTGATTAAAGCTGAACTTTCAAAATTACTCGAATCTGCACTAAAAAAACAATTACCCGAATATATGGTTCCCAGCCTTTATATTCCTCTAGAGCAAATGCCACTGACACTCAATAACAAGGTGGATAAAAAAGCGTTGCCAGCGCCGAATAGCAGTGATTTTCATCAACAAGATTATGTTGCACCAAGAAATGAAATAGAGAAAAAAATCGGCCAATTATGGGAAGAAGTGCTGGGTATCAGTCAGCCCGGTATTCATGACAACTTTTTTATACTGGGCGGTCATTCCCTCCAGGCAACTCGTCTTATCAGTTCAATACGCAATGAACTGGAGATTGAAATACCACTAAGCAGTGTCTTTGAACATCCGACACTTGAGCAGTTATCAACAATCATCGAGATCCACCTTGTGAAAGAAAAGAGAAAACATTTCCAGACTGAGCAAGAAAAAACACAAAAACTATTGGAAGGTCATATATGAAAAATGCAGCTAAGATTGTGAACGAAGCTTTAAATCAAGGAATTACTCTATTTGTTAGCGATAATAAACTAAAATATAAAACCAATCGTGATAGTATTCCATCTGAATTACTTGAAGAGTGGAAACAGCATAAACAAGAATTGATTGATTTTCTGACTCAGCTTGAATCAGAAGAAGAATCGGATAATCACCGATTACAGGATATACCTCGTTATGAGCGTGCTGAACATTACCCACTTTCATTTGCTCAACAGCGTTTGTGGTTAATTGACCAGCTTACTGAAGGTAGCCCTCAGTATAACTGTTCTGGCGATTTCAGATTACGTGAATCAATCGATCTTAAAGCCTTTGAAATGGCAGTAGGGGAATTGCTAAAACGCCATGAATCTTTACGTACTCATTTTAAAATAATTGATAACGAACCACGTCAAGTGATTTCTGATTCTTATGATTTGCCCATTACACACTACGATCTAACCGCACTCTCACAAACCGAGCAAGAATATCGGGTTAAACAACTCGGTGAAAATGAATGGAAGCAACCTGTTAACCTCAGTACAGACCTGATGCTACGTCTTCGCTTATTAAAATTGGCAGAAGATGATTATGTGATTCTCTATACGATCCACCATATTGCCTGTGATGGTTGGTCACTGGGGATCTTTCTTCATGAGATCCTCTCGCTATATCGGGCATATTGCCGAGGTGAAGAAAACCCTCTGCCACCGTTAAATGTCCAATATACTGATTACGCTCGTTGGCAAAGAGAATGGCTGCAAGGCGATATACTGGAAAAACAACTTAATTATTGGCAAAACCAATTATCTGGTGCGACGTTAGTTCACCACTTTCCACTGGATAATCCCCGACCAGAAAAACAGAATCTTGAAGGATTTTTACATCCACAGCGTATTTCAAAGAGCTTGACTCAGGAAATCAGGGCACTGTGCGCAAAACAGGGCGTGACATTATTTATGTTTCTGGAAACTGCATTTGCCGTACTGTTGAGTCGCTACAGTAATGAGAAGGATATTCTGATTGGCATGCCGCTGGCCGGGCGCAGACACCGGGATACAGAGTCCCTGATTGGTTTTTTCGTCAATTCAATGGTAATCAGGACGGATTTATCTGGTCAGCTGACATTCAGTGAACTGTTAAAACAGAATAGCCGTACTATTCTGGATGCCTATGCAAATCAGGATCTGCCTTTTGAAATGCTGGTGGAAAAACTGAGCCCGGAACGAAACTTAAATCATAACCCTATTTTCCAGATTATGTTTGCTGTGCAGAATAACCAGCGCAATACAACACTGGATCAAGGCAGTGTGATTGAAGATGGTGAGCGCTCGCTTCTGACAACTCGATTTGATTTGGAAGTCCATATATATGAAGAAGAAAGTGAAGGTGAGCTATCAATTCAGTGGATCGCGGATACCAGCCTATTCAATATAGCAACCCTTGACAGACTACTAGCCAATTATGAAACATTGTTGACTAACATTGTTAATGTGATGAATCATCATACCGGTAACAGCGAACCATCAGTCCATGATATTCCATTACTGGCAGACTCTGAACGAAACACCTTACTTCATCAGTGGGGCGAGCCACAGGTTTCTTACCCAACAGGGAAATGTTTCCACGAACTCTTCGAAGATCAGGTATCAATACACCCTGAAAAAAATGCATTAATCTTTGGTACTGATTCTCTGAGTTATCAGTCGTTAAATGAGCAATCCAATCAATTAGCACACTACTTGATTCAGCAGGGTATTAAACCGGATACGTTGGTTGCGCTTTGTGTACCAAGATCATTACAGGCGGTTGTAGCGCTGCTGGGGATTCTTAAAGCGGGTGGGGTTTATGTACCTTTAGACCCTAGCTATCCTAAAGCCCGTCTTCAATACATGTTAGAGCACAGTGAAGTTGAATTTATCCTGACTGAAACGCAAGAGGTAGAAACACTGCCTATCACGCAGCAGAAAGTCATTTGTTTAGATACTGATACGATACAATTGCAGTTACAACAAATGCCTAGGGGTAATATCACCGAAAATGAGCGGCCATATCCACTGACAGAAAATAATCTGGCTTATGTCATCTATACTTCTGGCTCAACCGGCAAACCGAAAGGCGTTATGCTGGAGCATAAAGGGTGGGTTAATCTGGCTCTCTCACAGGATGTTTTATTTGACGTTAACTCAAATATTCGTGTATTGCAGTTCGCCTCCTGGAGTTTTGACGCCATGATTCTGGAAATGTCTATGACATTAGCCTATGGCTCAACACTGTATCTTATTTCTGAAACTCAGCGGCGTTCCCCTGAATTGTTGGATGAAATTGTTGAAAAACATCAGGTAACCCATGCAGTTTTACCACCTGCATTGCTTCCTCATCTTAATTTTGATAAATGGCGTTCTGTTTCAACACTACTTTTGGCCGGTGAAGCCGTGCTGCCGCAAATCGCTGTTCAATGGTCGCAGAATAGACAATTGTTCAATGTGTATGGCCCGACAGAATGTACCTCTATCGTTACTACGGCTTTATTAACTGACGAACGTATTACTATTGGAAAACCTTTACCTAACGTAGTCATGCGGGTTCTTGATCCAGAAGGTAATCTGGTTCCTATGGGAGTTATCGGAGAGTTGCATATCGGTGGTGTTCAATTGGCACGGGGTTACCGCAACTCACCGGAAATCACAGCAAAACAATTTATTCGTGATCCATTCAGCTCACATTCAACGAATGAGCGGGAAAACAGACTGTATCGTACTGGCGATTTAGTTCGCTGGACACACGATGGTCAATTAGAATTTATCGGTCGCATTGACTCTCAGGTTAAAATTCGTAGCCATCGTATAGAGTTAGGTGAAATAGAATCTGTTTTGAGTAAGCATAACGCCTTAAGTAGCGCTTCTGTGATCGCTTATGGGCAGGATGAAGATAAAAAACTCATTGCATATGTTTGCCCAAGCGCAGAGTGGTTAGGTAAAAAAGCCACTGAATTTAACGCACACAGTGTAGATAACTGGACAGAAATTTTTGATGAACAATACCGTCAAACGGATAATACACAAAAAGACCACACAGATAATGCAGTGACAGCAGAAAGTGATTTTGGTGGTTGGATGAACAGTTACACTGAACAGCCAATTGCCGTTGAACAAATGGAAGAATGGTTAGCTGACATAATGAAGCGGATTGACTCCCTGAATCCTCACCGTTTACTGGAAATTGGCTGTGGTAGTGGATTATTGCTATATCGCTATGCTGAACAATGTGAATCAGTAGTCGCTACCGATATATCGTCTGAGGTGTTAAATCGTCACCAACATATGCTGCAACAGCGTGGCTGGTCACATGTGGAACTCAGAAGAGGGGATGCTCTCAATTCAGGAACATTACATACTGGCGAATTTGATTCTGTCGTAATTAACTCCGTTGTCCAGTATTTCCCTAATGTTCAGTATCTGGAAAAAATGCTTGAGCAAATAATACCTGCATTGACAGCAGGAGGAAAAATTCTGCTGGGCGATATCCGCAACTTAGATCTCTTAACCGCTCACGCGACTGCAATAGAACAAAGTCGTCTCAATGGACAACGTATTCAGGTGGGTTCGCTGGCAAATCGTATTCAGCGGCGTTTACAGCAGGAACCGGAATTTTTACTCAGCCCAACTTATTTTGCCCAATTGCCGGAACGTTACCCAGAAATCAGCCGGGTTGATATTCTGGTGAAGCGGGGTGTGGGTGACAATGAAATGATGCGTTATCGCTATGACGTCATATTACATAAAAGAGATGAAAATACAGGATCTCTCTGTGAACGTTCGATAAATTGGCACAATTTTGATTCTTTGGAAAACCTGAAAAACAGACTACAGGCAGGAACAGAAGAGACATTTGGTATTTCAGGTATTCCTAATGTCAGAATTAAAGATGAGTTTGTGTTGGCAGAAGGGTTACGCCACTGGCCCGCCAACCAGATAATCACCCCCCCGGAAAATGCCAGCAGCTTTTCTCCACAAGCATTAAAACAGATTCAGGAACTCGAATCCTTACTGCAATATGCTGAACAATGCGGTTATCAGTGTGGCGTGACATGGTCACAACAGCAACCTGATTTACTGGATATTATTTTCAGCCGGGGCGAATTACCTCCTGTGCTGGCGCGTACTGAATACAATCAGGTACATTTGGCGAATTATCCGCAAATCTCTGCCATTAATGGCGAACTTTCAGAATTACTGGAATCGGCCCTGAAACAGCAATTGCCAGAGTATATGGTTCCCAGCCTTTATATTCCTCTGGAACGAATGCCACTTTCGTTAAATAACAAAGTGGATAAAAAAGCGCTGCCAGTCCCAAATGAAGATGATTTACGTCGGCAAACCTATGTCGCTCCTAGAAGTGAAATAGAAATTAAGATCAGTCAGTTGTGGAGAAAATTACTTAACGTTAATCAAGTCGGCATTTATGACAATTTCTTCACTCTCGGAGGGCACTCACTTCAGGCAACTCGTTTTATTAGTTCGATACGCAACGATTTAGGAATAGAAGTACCATTAAGAAGCGTGTTTGAACACCCGACACTTGAACAATTATCGCAAATTATCACCATTCATCTTCTCAAAGAAAAAAGAAAACATTTTCAGGCAGAGCAAAATTCATCTCAGGAATATTTAAGAGGTGAAATATGATAGATGCAGCGCAGATTGTGGATGAAGCGTTAGAGCAGGGGATTACTCTATTTGTTGTTAACAATCGGTTACAATACGAAACCAGTCGTGACAGCATTCCCACTGAATTGCTCAATAAGTGGAAACAACATAAACAAGAGTTGATTGATTTTCTTAATCAGCTTGATTCAGAAGAACAAACTAAAATACACGTTGTTCGGGGTGAGATTCGCAACAATGATAAGCATGAAATATCTAATGGAAAAGTGCCTATTTCTTATAGCCAGAAAATGTTTTGGCATTTTGTTGAAGAAAAATTATTGGAGGATTGTTTCCACGTACCAATTGCTCTACTAATGGAGGGAGAGCTGGATCACTGTGTTTTGGAAAAAAGTTTAAATACCATTTTAGAGCGACATGAAAGTTTACGTTTTAAATTTTATAAGGAAGATGAACAGATCTTCATACAGCCTGATAACAGCATGAAAATAAACCTTCAAGTTATCAAAGAGTTTTCAAAAGGAATGGCGAAGGAAAAAATTGGTATTGAAGTTAATAAACTTTGGCAAACTAAATTAAGAATACCTTTTGATGTTTACAATGATCCACTAATCAGGACATTCTTAATTCCTATATCGGAAAAAATAACGGTATTATTGATTGATATCCATCATATTATTTCCGATGGATGGTCTGTCAATATCATTATGAATGAGTTTAAAGAATTATATACGGCCTACTCACTTGGACAAGAAAATCCGTTAGCACCAATTGCCATGCAATATTCTGGTTATATTTATTATTTACAACAAAGTCATACTACTGAGGCAGTTAAAAAACAGATTGAATTTTGGCAGAAACAATTTTCAGATGTTATTGCTGAACGCGAGTTTCCAATTTCCTTCAGCAAACATCCGGCGACAAAATATCGGTCTCATGCCCGTTTAATTAAAACTCCAGACTCACTAAATAAAGTTGTTTTACAATATTGTGAAGATCATAATATTACGCCATATATGTTGTTTATGGCGTTGTTTCATACATGTCTTTTTATGCATTACGGGGGGTCTAAACATATCACTTCTTCACCAAAAGCTGATCGTCCTCGCATAGAAATGTATCAAACAATAGGATTATTTTTGGATGATATTATGGTCAAATCGACCATAAGTAAAGAAATGAGCCTACAAGAAATTATTAATCAGGTCAGTCAATATATTTATAGTGCCATAGATAATTCAAGTGCCCACATTTCTTCTTTAATTGACTCTGTGGGTGAAAAAATAATAGATAATATTTTTAATGTTGTGTTCAATTATATAGATATTAAAAGTTTATATGATTTCATCGATATATCTAAAGATGGAAAATTATCATTGCCAAATCTTGATGTTGAATTGATAGAAGTTGAAGTGATTCCTTTTGAATCACTCGGGATGAATTTATTATATATGCCGGAAAGTATAGAGTGTGAGCTGAATTACAACCCGGAACTGTATACAGAAGAGACGATTGATAGCCTGTCTACATATTATGAACGACTACTCAATGTCATCGTATCTGGTCAGGAAAAAGAGAGTATCAGCCAGTTTTATGGATAAAATCTTATCGTGAACGACGAAAGATGCGTGGCTTCAGGGATGAAGCCTTTCATCGCTATGAAATCCGAATTCTGTTTGGTGTATTGCCTTTAATTGAAATAATGTTATTTTCTACGACCTTTTAAAAAGTAAGATATTAGATTGGTGTGCAGATATGTATGAGGAACTTAGCCCAAAGGGAAAAGCAAAATATAATCAAATTCTTGATGCCGTTCAGATCGTTATTTGCCGGGATGGTATTTATGAGTGTAATCATCGGGCAGTGGCATCAGAAGCAGGGGTTCCGCTTGGAACAACAACATATTATTTTAAAACACTGGATGATATGTTAAGCGCAGCGCTAGAAAAATACTTTAATAACTTCATAGAGTTGTCACATAACTGGTTTCAAGAGTCGCTATTTGAAGATCCGGCCGAAAATCTGACGGAGTTCATCTCATGGACATTCGCAGATTATTCACGCTTAAAGTCAGAATATGAGCTTTACGTTGCGGCTATCTCCCGGCCATCTTTAAGGCCACTTGCCGTTAACTGGATGCAGGCAACAAAAGACATCATTTCTCAATACATCACTAACGATGAATCAAAAGCCAAAGCGCTCACCGCTGTTTTGGATGCTTTCTTTCTTCAGTCTCTATTAACCGGAGATAGTAATTTCAGCAAAAAAGAGTACATCAGGCCATTTATCAGCAAAATTTTGTCAGATTGAGTATGTATCAGCTCGATGAATTTCAGGATACGCAGCGACGGGCAGGGAAGCAATAAATTCATCGGAAAGGAGTTTACTCCACCAAAAACAATCTTCTGTTTATAACTCTATTGCACGTGAGTTTTTATCTTCCACAGTGTTCAGCTCGGTTGTGTGAATAATTGTACTTATGTACAATTATCATTTTCGAGCAGCATAGAGAAGATTAGATAAGGTTATGAGTAGATTTGAGCAAAATAAAATACCGGCATTTGCCCTGTTTTTGTTGGCGTTAATGACTGCTTTTGATGTGATGGCAATCGATATGTACTTGCCAGCATTTAATGCGATAAAAGAAAGTTTAAATACAGAGCTTGTTAAGGTAGAAACTTCATTATCCCTGTTTTTAGTAGGGTTAGCTATCGGGCAGGGAATGTTAGGGCCGGTGATTGATTATTATGGACGAAGAACACCTTTATTATTAGGTATTCTTATTTTTTCACTGGCCTCTTTACTCACTTCAACTACTGATGACATCGTGCTTTTCAATATAGGCAGAATTGTTCAAGGGTTATCAGGAGCTGTTACTTTAGTCGTCCCTCGGGCAATCATCTCTGATACATGTGATGCACATACTTCGGCACGACTCTTTACCATTTTGATGCAAATCGTTGTGATTGGGCCAATAATTGCTCCGCCATTGGGTAGTATCCTTCTTTCTGTTTTTGGCTGGAGAGCGATATTCCTGATGTTATTTGCTTTATCGTTTTTCACGCTTATTGCTGCATATCGTTTTATTCCAGAATCTCTGCCGAAAGAGAACAGGGAAACAGGTAGCCTGTCAAAGCAATTATATTCGTATATTAAAGTTACTAAAAATTCATATTTCCTTATGAATGTATTTTCTTCAAGTTTCGTTATGGGGACATTATTTGCCTATATAAATTCATCGGCATTTATTTTCCTGAATCACTTTGGGTTCACACCTAAAGTATACAGTTATTTCTTTGCAGCCAATGCGGTTGGTATGGTCTTCTTCGGTTTCATTAATATGAAACTACTGAAATTCTATAAAGCTGCTGTTGTGCTGAAATGGTCTTTATTGGCTAACCTGTTTTTTGTCATGCTATTGCTGATTTCGGTAACTACAGGATTGACATCAATATACTTAGTCATTCCATTGTTATTTATGTCAGTAGCAACACTCAGCTTATTATTCGGGAATGGAATATCCGTTACGATGAACAGCGTCTCAAGAGCTGAAACAGGAACTGCATCTGCTGTTTTAGGGATGATTCAGTATCTGTTTGGTGGATTTGCAGGTTTATTAGTGGGTTTATTAAATAATGGAACCTTGTCAGGAATTGCTCTCACTATGTTTATTTGTTCAACCGGAGCATTAGTGACATATCAAATGGCAAAGCAGCCAAAGGGTAAAAATGATACTGCGGAAGCTCTGGTGAAGTAACCCGCAATACTAAAAAACATTGCTGAAAAATAGAGTAAGAGTTGGTTAATGATTTTTTTCATAATCAACTCTTAAAATCTCCAGATTTTGAAGGTAAGGCTTTGCATGACTGAATCTTTAAAGTAGAGAGGGCGTCAATACCATATTAATAAAATTATCCCGCAAGCAATCCTTAATCTCTGGATTCCAGGCGATCCCTATCTGCCACCTAGTGTATATCCCGTCGAGGGGCACGAGCTTTACGCCCATAGGTAAAATATGATTGACTCCGGCTGGTAGTAAAGCAACCCCATTTCCGGCAGCAACCAGTGCCAGTAAAGTCTGAATATCGTCAGCAGCAGATACAGTTCGGGCATTAAGCTTATTTTCTCTGAGAAAAATGGCTATCTGAGCCACTAGCCTGTGCCCGCGATGTGGCGAAATTTGCAGGAGTTGATGTGCATTCAGTACATTCTGAATATTGGTTGGGTCTATGTGAAGCGTTGTATTTACAGCAAGAACCAGTTTTTCTTCCATTAGTGATTCTGCTTTCAGTTTCTCCGGTACAGGAAGACGTACAAACCCAGCTTGAAGTTGGCCTTCCAGTAGCATTTGGTATTGCACTTCGGAAGGAATGTCGTTCAAGAAAATTTCCACATCAGGAAACAAGTTGCGAAAAGCTGTTACCTTGACGGGAGCAAGCTGAAATGCCGATACACCAAATCCCAGAAGTAATTTACCAACATTTCCTTTCTGCATCTGGCTCACAAATTCGCCAAAATCATCATGCTGCTTGAGTAATTCGCAAGCCCTAGACAAAAGTTGCTGCCCAGCAGTTGTTAGTCTGGCACCGTGACGCCCACGTTTAAACAATTTAAATCCGACAAGATTCTCCAGTGTCTGAATTTGTTTTGTCAGAGCCGGTTGTGTCAGACAAAGAATTTCCGCCGCTGCGCGATATTGCCCTTTCTGAGCCAGAATGGCGAATGCACGTAATAGTTTTATATCCATTCCAGTTAGTTATCAAATCCAGAAAAATTGTGATTATACAGTGCGTTGTCTATTTGGTGAAATACTCATCACTTTCTGGTTGAGGAGACGTGTTATGAAACAGAGTATTCAGGTAGCCACCGTTCAGTTCTGCCACCGAGCTAATGACAAGCAATATAACTTATCGGTTATGGAAGAATTCATTCATCAGGCTGGAGAACAGCATATAAAAATACTGGCTTTCCCTGAAATGTGCATTACCGGTTACTGGCATGTGCCAGATCTTACAGGCGAAGAAGTGATGCTTCTGGCTGAACGAATTGATGGTAGCCTATCTTTGTCACGTATCATTTTACTAGCAAAAAAATATGAAATGGCAATAGGCGCAGGACTTATCGAACTGGGCGAAGATGAGCAATTTTATAATGCTTACGCGGTATGTATGCCCGATGGTCAGATACATGTGCATCGCAAACTTCATGCATTTGAGCGCCCTGACTTCGCTAGTGGGAATAGTTTTACTGTGTTTGATACCCCTTGGGACATAAAAGTTGGAGTTCTTATCTGTTGGGATAACAATTTGGTTGAAAATGTACGGGCAACAGCACTTCTTGGTGCTGATATCCTGATGGCTCCTCACCAGACGGGAGGCACTAATTCTCGTAGCCCTTACGGCATGAAACCAATTCCGGTTACTCTCTGGGAAAACAGGCACAAAAATCCAGATGCTCTGGAGGCTGCATTTCGTGGCGATAATGGCCGCGGCTGGTTAATGCGCTGGTTGCCTGCACGGGCACATGATAATGGTTTATTTATCTTGTTCAGCAATGGTGTTGGGTTGGATAACGGAGAAATCCGTACAGGCAATGCTATGGTTATCGATCCCTATGGTCGTATTATTGAAGAAACTACTTCTTTTGAAAATACCATGATAACGGCTTGCCTTGATCTGGAATTACTTACTATGTCCACAGGAATGAGGTGGATCCATGGCCGAAGGCCTGAACTGTATCATCTTTTGTGCGAACCTCAGGGATATGAACGCGATGCACGAAGTGCACGATTCTCTACAGAGATTCCTTTTTTGAAAAAAAACCAGTAAAAATGTCGTAATTTTGTAGTATTTATCAGGTTATTATTAATTCTGAAAATACATATCTAATAGGTATCCAGTACACCATGAATATTGACTGACTCCACAAAAAATTACCCTCAATAAAATACTTGAGTGCAGTAATAAGCTTTTTTTCATGGGTTTTCCTTATCTAAAATTTTTCCTCTTATTTTACGCTAAACTCTAATACGGATAATTAAGAGCAAAGTGTACTAGTGAGCTGTTAACCACCGTGAAATTAACTTATCCCCGGTGGCTAGCGCACCGGGATAAAGGAGGATGAATGTCTTCTGATAACACCAGTATTTCTTCGGCGCTTGCCTCTGGAGAGTTAGCGCCGGTTCCCGGTAATTCACTGAGTTTTCTCGAAGGTGTAGCGATGATAGTCGGCACCAATATCGGCGCAGGTTTGCTGTCCATTGCTTATGCTTCACGAAAGGCCGGCTTTTTGCCGCTGATGTTCTGGCTGGTGCTGGTGGGGGTACTGACCACCATTACTATGCTGTATGTTGCTGAATCTACGCTGCGCACCCGCGCTCACTTACAACTTAGTGGGCTGGCAAGGCGATATGTCAGTGGGGTGGGTGCTTGGGTAATGTTTTTTTCAGTATGCATCAACAGCGTTGGTGCGCTGACCGCTTATATGAGCGGCAGTGGCAAACTGTTACAGTCGTTGCTGGGCATCTCACCGACATTAGGTAGCCTGTTGTTCTTCGTACCAGCAGCAGGAGTATTGTACCTCGGACTGAAAGCAATTGGCCGTGGTGAAAAGTTTATCAGTATTGGCATGTTGGTCATGCTATTAACGTTAGTAGTAGCAACGTTGCTGAAAGACACTACTCAGATGCGCTACCTGCTGGATGGTGACTGGCTTTTTATGGTGCCGTTATTCAATGTTGTGGTGTTTAGTTTTTCGGCACAGTACATCGTACCGGAAATGGCGCGTGGCTTTGCCGATAAGCCAGAACAACTACCGAAGGCGATTATTATTGGTATGGCAGTGATCTTTGTGCTGCTAGCGATGGTGCCGATGTCTGTGATTGCCCTTAATGGTCTAGACAATATCTCTGAGGTAGTGACGATTTCCTGGGGACAAGCGTTGGGAGAGTGGGCATTCTTCTCTACTAACCTGTTTGCATTATGTGCAATCTTAACCTCTTACTGGGGATTGGGCGGCAGTTTCCTGACTAATATCTTCGATAAATTCCGGCTGGGTAATGACGAACAACCATTGCGTCGTTTCGGCGTGCTGTTGTTGGTGGCTGTGCCACCGTTCGTGCTGGCTTACAGCGGACTTGTGTCATTTGTTAATGCTCTGTATTTCGCTGGTGTATTCAGTGGTGTGATTCTATCAATCATGCCGATATTGATTTTACGTGGCGCTCGGAAATACGGCGATCATACTCCATGCTGGCAATGCAGCTGGATCACGCATCCATTGCTGCAAATAAGCATTGTGCTGCTGTATTTGGCCAGCGCAGTGTATGCCATCGCTTCATTGTTCGGCTATCTGCCAGCAGGGTGGTAATTTCTCTTTTCTCTTCTTTATCCTACTAAAATACCTCACAAAAAAGAGTTAGCTACCAGTAGCTAACTCCCTATCTCAAAAATATATTGGCGAAATTAATAACTCAGAATTGTTCACCTTACGTTTATGTCGTCGGTGTCTTGTTATTCAGATGAGACCACATAAATTCACTGAACATTGTATTCTGGAATGCTGTCTGTTTTTTATCGGCCGCAGCGCTGTGTCCTCCCACGGTATTTTCATAAAAATAGACTTGCTGGTAACCCATCTTCTGCATACGTGCTGCCATTTTACGTGCATGCGACGGATGAACTCGGTCATCACTGGTTGCGGTGTAGAACAATACGGGTGGATAGGCCACGTGTTCCTTAATATTGTGATACGGCGAGAAGGTTTTGATATATGCCCACTGATCCGGCTGGCTCGGATCGCCGTATTCGGCAATCCATGAGGCACCAGCGGAAAGCTGGCTATAACGCTGCATATCCAACAGAGGTACACCACAGACTATGCAACCGAACAGTTGCGGATACAGAGTCAGCATATTGCCGACCAGCAAACCCCCGTTGCTGCGGCCACGAGCTCCAAGATGTTTTGATGATGTTACTTTTCGTGCAATCAGATCTTGCGCTACCGCAGCGAAATCTTCATAGGCGCGGTGGCGATTTTGCATGAGAGCGGCCTGATGCCAGGCCGGGCCATATTCACCACCGCCACGGATATTGGCGACGACATAAACACCACCACGCCCCAGCCAAGTTAACCCTTCAGTGCCTATATAGTTTGGCAGTAGCGATATTTCGAAGCCTCCGTAACCGTTCAGCAGCGTCGGATTGCTGCCGTTCAGTTTAAGGCCTTTAGCTGAGATCTGGAAATATGGCACACGGGTTCCGTCTTTTGACCGGGCAAAATGTTGACTGACCTGATAGTTGCCAGCATCAAAATCTTTTGGTCCCTGTTTCAATAGCTCCGCTTCACTACCGTCAAGATTGCCTATATACAGCGAGGCCGGATGCAGGAAATTATTGATGGTCAGGAAGTAATCATTGGTTTCCTCATCAATACCGGTGGCGGAAATATTGCTCATGCTACCCGGATTGCCCAGAGGTTGCCGTTGCCAGCTATTACCCCGCGGCGTTAATACTTCAAGCCGGTTTACGACATTATCCATAATGCTGAGGATAAGGTGATCACGCGTACTACTGTAGCCACTCAGCGCCGTCTGCTCATTGGGCGTGAAAAGCACCTGTAACTCACGCTTACCTGCCAAATAATCGTCGAAGTTCGCTGCCAGCAAAGCACCGGACGGATAGCGTTTCCCTCCCACATCCCAGTCTTTACTCGGTCTTATCAAAAGCCATTCACGGTGGCTATTAATTTCTGCGTCTTCAGGGATATCAATCCTGACTTTCTGATTCTGTTTTGTCAGTAAGAAATATTCACGACGATAAAAATCCAGACTACGGCCTACATAATCACGCTCAAAGCCGGGTGTGCGCTCACGATAGGCGAATACCGCCATATCTTCCGGCTTGGCTTCATACAGTGTTTCGGCTGCACTCAATGGTGTACCACGCTGCCAGCGTTTAGCGATTCGCGCATAGCCGGACTGAGTCATTGAACCGGGGCCAAAATCAGTAGCGATAAACACGGTGTCTTTATCAATCCATGACACTCTGCTTTTGGCTACAGGGACATTGAATCCATTCTCAACGAACCGCTTATTCTCCAGATCAAATTCACGGATTTCGACAGCATCTCCACCATCCGGTGACAGCTTCATCAGGCAGTAGCGATATTCTGGTGCCAGAGGCTGTAAACCGTGGTAGAGCCAATCCTTACCTTCTTCCTTACCCAGTGCGTCAATATCCAGCACTGTTTCCCATGCTGGTTTGGCCTTACGGTACTCTTGCAGCGTGGTACGCCGAAGCAGGCCGCGAGGGTTAGCCTGATCCTGCCAGAAGTTATAGTAGTAATCGCCATGCTTATTGACCCACGGGATCCGAGTGTCTTTATTAAGGATATTCAGTACCTGCTGCTCTAACTTACGAAAACCTCCCCCCTGAGTATAACGCGCGATGGTGCGCTGGTTTTCCTGCTTTACCCACCGTTGCGCGGACTCACCCTGTAGATCTTCCAGCCACAGGAATTCATCGCTGGTGATAACCCCGTTGTCTGCGGCTATTGCAAAACGAATACTGCCGGGCAGGGCCGCCATTGCAAAGACGCCTCCTGCGGTTTGCGCACAGATTTTAATAAACTTGCGTCGATTAGTAACTGGCAAAATCAAGCTCCTTCTAATAGTGAAAAATAAAATAAGCGTTATTTCCAACATATATTTCAGCATGAAGAAAATAGAAACATTTTCTTTACGTGAATAAATAGGGCTTTCAGACAGCATTATATCTCTAATGTTAACGTTATTTTATTTTTATATTGAGTTTTATGATGTCAAAACACTGAGAATTTCTAGATATTATCGACAGAGCAGAGCTTTGTATTGTTCGTTTTTTCAGCCTAATTAATCTTGATTATATTTTGTCAAGAAATTATCTATATCATTTTTTATTATCATGACTGTATATTTTAGGTGTTAATATCAATGATGGATCATGTCCAAAATGTTTTTTATTAATATAAAATAATATACCGTAAATTATTTTATAATTGTGATCGTTTCATTTTGTCACTAAATTTACTCATGATTTAAAACAGTGACTAAATTTGAAAGTGACAAAATAGGATATGGTTATTTTTTATTGGTGATGATTTTAACTTACTGATTTCATATGAAATAGTTTATTTTTGATATTAATCATAAGTGTGAAAAATACAGTAATGACTTGTCGAAATTTCCTATCGATATATTCAATCCATCCGTTTTCATTTAGTTGTGTAATTAAGCGCCTATTAATAAAAATTGCGGTAGATCAAAGACGTTTATCTAAGAACAGGGAAAAAATGAAATAACTTCTCCCAATTTATTAAGTGAGCTGTTTATTCCGTTGTGGCGGGGATGACTGCTGCCTGATTTTTGGTTGGCAGATTATTAACCGAAATGGAAAAACTAATACCTGAGAGAAAATGTTTCCTGAGTATATTTCGATACTCGGCGTGCCCGTTCTTATTTTCTCAAAAAATAAAACAAAACAATTGTGATAGTTACCTGACGTAAATAAGCAATTTAAAAACAGCAGATATAACAGTTTTCAAATATCCAATAGATTCGTTGAGGTAGTAAAAAAATGAAAGACAGCATTACCAGCAAGAATAATATTCTTGAAGCTGGGGTAGTGGATATGTCGTCAGAAAAAATGAGTGATGACATATTTACAGAAAAGTTTAATGGCTTATCTGAGACTGAATATTCTCTGTTGCCGGAAATCTGCAACTCCACGGAAACCCCGTATCCTGACCATCTATGTATTCATCAGTTATTTGAACAACAGGCTGAGAGAACGCCAACTGCCACAGCATTAATTGCCGGCAATCAAATACTGAATTATGCGGAGCTGAATGCTCAGGCTAACAGGTTAGCGGCTCAACTGATTGAACAGGGTATTTGTCCGGGTGATCATGTAGCGATTCTGTTGGAGCGTTCCATTGAATTGGTGGTAGCTCAGTTAGCTATTCTCAAGTCTGGTGCGGTTTATGTTCCTATTGACCCGAATGTGCCGGATGAACGGAAAAACTGGCTGATAAGCGATTGTTCCGCCAAATTACTGTTGACTGATATACAGATGGCGACCCCGGCTGAATTAGTTGTTCCCCGGCTCAGTCTTACCCTCGCAACAGAACCTATTGGAAAAGAAGAATATCGCAATCCTGATTTACGGGATACCAGTACCGGGCCAGCGTATATCATGTATACCTCTGGTTCGACGGGTCTACCGAAAGGCGTCATTGTGCCACACCGGGCTGTTGTCCGGCTGGTTATTAATAATGGTTATGCTGATATTAAATCTGATGATCGCATTGCTTTTGCCGCTAATCCGGCTTTCGATGCCAGTACTTTTGAAGTCTGGGCACCACTGCTCAACGGAGCTGCGCTGGTGGTTATCGATCATACTACGTTACTGACTCCACCGGATTTTGTTCAGGCTTTACAGACTCACAGTATTACTATTCTATGGATGAGCGTCGGGTTGTTTAACCGTCTGGCTGACGAGTTATCTCCGGTGCTGCCTCAGCTTAAGCTATTGCTGGTTGGAGGAGATGTCCTCGATCCGCATATTATTGCTCAGGTGCTGTGTAAAAATCCGCCACAAAAATTATTGAATGCTTACGGCCCGAGTGAGGGAACCACGTTTACCACGACCTACCATATTCACGAGTTAGCATCGGGCATAACCTCTATTCCTATTGGTCGGCCCATTGCCAACACGCGAGTTTATTTGCTGGACTCTGATGGGCAACCGACAGCACCGGGAATGACGGGTGAAATTTATATCGGGGGTGATGGCGTAGCCTGTGGTTATCTCAATCGCCCGGAATTGAACGCCGAGCGCTTTCTCATCGATCCGTTTAGTGAAAAAGCAAATGCTCGCATGTACCGAACCGGAGATCTGGCTCGTTATCTACCGGATGGCAATCTGGAGTTTCTGGGGCGTAATGACCAACAGGTTAAAATCCGTGGTTTCCGCATTGAACCGGGGGAAATTGAAACCCGGCTGGTGGAATATCCGGCGATACGTGAAGCCGTCGTGCTGGCTTCAGGAGAGGGGCAGGACAAACAACTTATTGCTTATGTGTTGACTCACGAGGATCACGGATTAGCTACTCGCCTGCGTGAACATCTTAGTATGCGGTTACCGGATTATATGGTGCCGGTGGCCTTTGTGCGTCTGGATGAATTCCCGCTGACGCCGAATGGTAAATTGGATCGCCGGGCATTACCGACTCCGGGAGAAGATGATTTCGCCCGTCAGATCTATGAAGCACCTCTGGGAGAAATGGAAATTGTGCTGGCAACCCTTTGGCGTGAATTACTGGGTATACAGCGTATTAGCCGGCATGACAGTTTCTTTGCTCTTGGCGGTCATTCATTGCTTGGCGTACGGATGATTGAACGCCTGCACAGTCTGGGGTTAACTCTGGCTGCCAGTAATCTATTCCAGTGTCCGGTGCTGTCAGAATTGGCTCAAACTTTGGAAAAACATCAGGCGGTAGTGATACCACCGAATGCGATTACGCCGACGGCCACGATGCTGACTCCGGCAATGTTGCCACTGATTGATCTGAACCAATCTGAGATTGACCTTATTGTTGAGCAGGTGCCGGGCGGGATCGCTAATATTCAGGATATTTATGCTCTGTCACCATTACAGGACGGTATCCTGTTCCATCATTTGTTGGCAAAGGAAGGTGACCCGTATTTGCTGGCTTATCCGATGGTTTTTGCTGACCGTGCGCTGCTTGATCGCTATCTGGCGGCCGTGCAAAAGGTGGTTGACCGCCACGATATCCTGCGAACCGCTTTTATCTGGCAGGGATTATCTACACCAGCACAGGTAGTCTGGCGTCAGGCGTCTTTATCGGTCACTGAACTGACCTTGTCCCCGGCTGACGGGCCAGTCAGTGAGCAATTGGCTCACCGTTTTGACCCTCGCCGGTATCGCTTTGAGCTAAATCAGGCTCCATTATTACGCTTTGTTGTATCACAAGAGATTGATGGTCGCTGGCATGTGTTGCAATTACAGCATCACCTGATTGGCGACCATACGACAATGGAAGTGATGCACCGCGAAGTGCAGGCTTGTTTGACCGGGCAGGATGATCATCTGCCGATACCGGTACCATTCCGCAATCTGGTGGCACAGGCCAGACTGAACAGCAATCAGGCAGAACATACCCGTTTCTTTACCGACATACTGGCTGATGTCGATGAGCCAACGCTGCCGTTTGGCTTAACCGAAATACATCGTGATGGTTCGCAGGTAACACAATCGCACCGGATGTTAGCGCCGGAATTAAATAATCGTCTCCGTCAGCAGGCAAAACGTCTGGGTGTTAGTGTGGCAACTTTGTGTCATCTGGCTTGGGCACAGGTACTGGCGCGTACCAGCGGGCAGGGCAAAGTGGTGTTTGGTACTGTACTGTTCGGACGCATGGCGGCGGGGGAAGGGGCTGACAATGGCATGGGGCTGTTTATCAACACCTTGCCGTTGCGGCTGGATATCGATGATACATCGGTACACAACAGCATACGGTTGGTACAGTCACGGCTGGCTCGGTTACTGGATTATGAACATGCTTCATTGGCGCAGGCTCAGCGTTGTAGTGGTGTTGCCGGCGGTACGCCGCTGTTTAGTGCATTGTTGAACTATCGGCATAATGATCAACCGATTATTCCGCATGAAGTCTTACCGGGGATTGAATTTTTAGGGGAACAGGAGCGGACTAACTATCCACTTGTACTGTCAGTGGAAGATGGCGGCTCTGCTCTGGGGCTGACTGCGCAGGTAGTACAGCCATTTGAGCCGGATCGGATATGTGGTTATATGCAACAGGCGCTGGAAAGTCTGGCAGAAGCGCTGGAATGGGCACCGGAAACACCGGTACGGGCACTGAATATTTTGCCTGAAACGGAACGTACGTTATTGCTGGAAGGCTGGAACGCGACTGAAACAGTCTATCCTGAGCAGTTATGTATTCATCAGTTATTTGAACAACAGGTAGAAAAAACACCAGATGCTACAGCGCTGGTATATGAAGGGCAGACTCTTAGCTATGCTGAATTGAATGCTCATGCCAATCGATTAGCGCATCAACTGATTGCATTGGGAATGGCACCGGAACAACGGGTGGCGATCTGCATGGCTAGTTCTCTGACGCGAGTGGTGAGCTTGCTGGCGGTACTGAAAGCAGGTGGTGCTTATGTCCCACTCGATCCCGCTTATCCGGGGGAACGTTTGACACATATCCTGAATGATGCGGCTCCCTCAATCATATTAGCCGATGCAACCGGACGTATTGCGTTAGGTGAGGAAGCGCTTATCGGGCTGACTTTGCTTGAACCAAGTATCTTATCTGGTGCTTTATCCGATCAACCGGATAACAACCCGCAAATATTAGTGCTAACCTCACACCATTTGGCCTGTGTGATTTACACTTCCGGTTCGACAGGTGTGCCTAAAGGAGTGATGGTTGAACATCGTGGGTTGGTCAATCTTATTCAGGATAAAATCAGCCAGTTCAGCATTCATTCCGATAGCCGGGTGTTGCAGTTCGCTTCGTTTGGTTTTGATGCCAGTGTCTGGGAAACCATGATGGCGTTGAATAGTGGCGCTAATCTGGTTATTCCGGCGGATAGGGTTCGTCAGGATCCTCAGCGCCTCTGGCATTTTCTGGAAGAGCAATCGGTAACACATGCTTGTCTGACTCCGGCGCTATTACGGGACGGCGCTGATTTACCTGCGCTAACGATAAAGCCGACCATAATATTAGGTGGTGAAGCCCCCAGCCCAACACTTCTCCAGACATTGAGCCGTCAGGCAACTGTATTTAATGCCTATGGCCCGACAGAAATTACCGTATGTGCCAGTCACTGGCGCTGTCCGTTAAATTATACCGATACACTAGCCCCTATTGGACGCCCGACAGCGAATACCCGTTTTTATCTGCTGGATGATGGTGGCCAACCAGTGCCATTAGGGGCAGTGGGGGAGCTCTATATTGGCGGTGACGGTGTAACGCGTGGTTATCTCAATCGCCCTGATCTGACTGACGAACGTTTTCTGGCAGATCCATTTACTCACGTTGTTGATGCGCGTATGTATCGTACTGGCGATTTGGCCCGTTATTTACCCGATGGCAATCTGGTCTTTGTTGGCCGCAATGATCAACAGGTGAAAATCCGTGGTTTTCGGATTGAGCCGGGTGAGATTGAAGCCCGGTTAACCGAATATCCGGCTGTGCGCGAAGCGTGGGTACTGGCGCAGGGTGACGGGCAGGAAAAACGCCTGATCGCTTATGTTGTAATAGAAGATGCTGAGGCAGAAAAAGATAACGGATTAGCTACCCGTCTGCGTGAATATCTGAGTGCTATCTTGCCTGATTATATGGTGCCGGCAGCGTTTGTGCGTCTGGATGCTTTCCCGCTGACACCGAACGGTAAACTGGATCGACAGGCATTGCCAGTACCGAAGCAGAGCGCATTTGCCCGTCAGATTTACGCAGCACCACAAGGGGAAACCGAAACTACACTGGCGGCTATCTGGAGCGAATTACTAGGTATTGAGCAGATTAGCCGATATGACAACTTTTTTGCGTTAGGTGGTCATTCGCTGCTGGCAGTACGGGTGATGAATCGCCTCGCTGCTTTAGGTGTTGAATTACCGCTGGCTGCCTTATTTACATCACCGTCACTGATAGCTTTTGCGGAGAAAATCAGTGCGCAGCGTAATGAGGAAAAGGATAATTTATCTGACATTATCCCCGTATCCCGTGACCGTAATAATAGTAGCCCTTTACCGTTGTCATTTGCTCAGCAGCGTTTATGGTTTTTGGCGCAGTTTGATGGGGTCAGTGATACCTATCATATTCCGCTGGCACTGTACTTGCGGGGTAAGCTTAATATTTCCGCATGGCAACAGGCGCTGAATCGTCTGTTTGCCCGTCATGAAGCACTGCGTTCCGTCTTCATTATGGTTAACGGTCAACCTCAGGTTGAGCTGTTGCCAGCGGAATTGACTCTGCCAGTGAAGCAATACGACCTACGTCATCTGCCTGATGTCGATAAGCAACTTAACATTTTGTGTACACAGGAAGCAGAAACACCGTTTGATCTTGCCCGTGGCCCTTTAATCCGTTGTGCACTCATACAGCGGGCCAATGAGGATTATGTCTTCTTACTGACTCAGCATCACATTGTGTCTGATGGCTGGTCGTTAGAGATATTGAAATCAGAGCTGAGTGCCCTTTATTCGGCTTGCCTGAATGAACAGCCTGATCCATTACCTCCTTTGGTAATTCAATATCCTGATTATGCCGCTTGGCAACGTAAAGTGTTCTCCGATGAAAAAATGCGAGCGCACAGTGATTATTGGCGTCGTACGCTGGCTGATGCGCCAGTATTACTGGAGTTACCCACAGACCACCCTCGTCCTTCCCGACAGTCATTTAGTGGCGGCCGGATACCGGTACAGATTGATGCTACGTTGGTACAGGAACTGAAACAGCTGGGACAGCAACATGACAGCACTCTATTCATGGTATTGCTGACTGCCTGGGCTGCATTATTGTCGCGTCTATCCGGGCAGGATGATCTGGTGATTGGTATTCCGAGTGCCAACCGCAATCGGCGGGATATCGAGCCACTGATCGGTTTTTTTGTTAATACGCTGGCATTGCGTATTGATTTATCCGGTACGGATTCATTCGGCACATTGGACATGGAGACGCTGCTTGGGCGTGTACGGCAGACGACACTGAGCGCACAGGAGCATCAGGATTTGCCTTTTGAGCAAGTGGTTGAGATCGTACAACCACCACGCAGACCAGAACATACTCCGCTATTTCAGGTCATGTTTGCCTGGCAGGAGAATGACACGCAAGAGTGGAAACTGCCGGGCTTAGCGGTGACTCCCGTTGTACAGGGATACGATATCGCTAAATTCGATCTACAACTGGAGCTGACAGAAAAGGCGGGAGAAGTTGTTGGGGAACTGAATTATTCTTCTGCTTTGTTTGACCCTGAAACAATTGAAAGGCAGGTCGGCTATTTACAGACCTTATTACAGGCGATGGTAAGCCATCCTCAACAATCCATCACTACCGTAGATATTTTATCACCTGCTGAGCGGACACTATTGCTGGAAACCTGGAATGCCCCTGTAGCGCCATATCCTGAACAGTTGTGCATTCATCAACTGTTTGAACAGCAGGTCGAACAAACTCCGGATGCCATCGCGGTAAGGTATGAAAACCAGACAGTGAGTTATGCTGAATTGAATGCCCGATCTAACCGATTAGCACATCAATTAATTGCATTAGGTGTAATTCCAGATCAGCTTGTCGCGATTTGTGTGACACGTTCACCAGAGAGAATAGTGAGCTTGTTGGCGGTGTTGAAAGCGGGTGGGGCTTATGTGCCATTAGATCCCGCTTACCCGGGCGAGCGTTTGGCTTATCTGCTCACTGATGCTGCCCCCACTATTTTGCTGGCAGATGATATCGGTCGGTCGGCTCTGGGTGAAGAAACCCTGAAAACACTGACTGTACTCGATCCAAATACTCAGCCAAATCAGCCTGACAGTAATCCGTGTGTCCCTGAACTGACCTCTAAGCACTTGGCATATGTGATCTACACCTCTGGCTCCACGGGTAAACCGAAAGGAGTAATGATTGAACATCAGGGGGTGGTTAACCTGACGCTGGAACAAAGTGCCCGGCTTAATATCAGTGCAACCAGTCGGGTATTGCAGTTTGCCTCATTTGGTTTTGATGCCAGCGTCTGGGAAATCATGATGGCGCTGAGTAGTGGGGCTATGCTGGTTATTCCGACAGAAACTATCCGGCAGGATGCCCATCGTCTCTGGCATTATCTGGAAGAGCAATCGGTAACGCACGCGTGTCTGACTCCGGCTATGTTTCATGATGGTGCTGGTTTGCCGGAAATAGCCATAAAACCCACATTAATCTTCGCAGGAGAAACACCGGCTTCTGCCTTATTTAAGGCATTATGCGGTCGGGCTAATTTGTTCAATGCGTATGGCCCGACAGAAATCACCGTCGGTGCCACCATCTGGAACTGCCCGCCAGATTATACGGGAAGATTAATTCCCATCGGCAAGCCAACCGTTAACAAACGTATTTATTTGTTGGACAAATATGGTCAGCCAGTGCCGCAGGGTGCGGTAGGTGAGTTATATATCAGCGGCGTAGGTGTGGCCCGTGGTTATCTTAATCGCCCTGATTTGACCGCCGAACGTTTCTTACCGGATCCGTTTAGCGATGATGCTGATGCTCGTATGTATCGCTCAGGGGATTTAGTCCGTTATCTACCGAATGGCAATCTGGTCTTTGTTGGCCGCAATGACCAACAGGTGAAAATTCGCGGATTCCGGATTGAGCCGGGAGAAATCGAGGCGCATTTAACCGAACATCCGGCAGTCAGTGAAGCACTGGTACTGGCGCTGGGGGAGGGTCAGGATAAGCGTCTGGTTGCCTATATAGTGGCAAACAGAACGGATAACGAACTGGCCACCAGCCTACGTGAATATCTGAGTGCTATTTTGCCTGATTATATGGTGCCGGCAGCGTTTGTGCGTCTGGATGCCTTCCCGCTGACTCCTAACGGTAAACTGGATCGACAGGCGTTACCGGCTCCTGATCAACATGCTTTTGCCCGTCAGGTTTATGAAGCTCCACAAGGTGAAGCTGAATGCGCGCTTGCCACTATCTGGAGCGAATTGCTGGAGGTTGAACAGATAAGCCGGCATGACAGTTTCTTTGCGTTGGGCGGTCACTCTTTGCTCGCTGTACGGATGATTGAACGTTTGCGAAATAGGGGGCTGGGCTTATCGATTCAAACACTATTCGAATCCCCGACACTCTGCATTCTGGCTCAGTCTCTGGCGCAACATTGTGAAATCACAATACCCGAAAACAGTATTACACCGGATACTACGACGCTGACGCCGGAAATGTTGCCGCTGATTGATCTGACTCAATCTGAAATTGACCGTGTAGCTGAACAAGTTCCGGGAGGAATTGCCAATATTCAGGATATCTATGGTTTGTCACCGTTACAGGATGGCATTTTATTCCACCATTTATTGGCAAAAGAAGGCGATCCTTACCTCCTGATAACCCAACAGGCTTTTGCGGATAGGTCTTTGCTGGACTGTTATCTGAGTGCCGTGCAACAGGTCGTTGACCGCCATGATATCTTACGTACCGCTTTTATTTGGGAAGGGTTATCCGTTCCGGCTCAGGTCGTTTGCCGTCAGGTTCCTTTATTCATCACAGAGCTGACGCTCGATCCGGCTGACGGGGCAATCAGTGACCAATTGTCTCAACGCTTTGATCCGCGCCAGCAACGTATTGACCTGAGCAAAGCTCCGTTGTTGCGCTTTGTCATTACTCAGAATACAGATGGCCGCTGGATCCTGCTACAGCTACTGCATCACCTTATTGGCGACCATACCACGCTGGAGGTGATGAACAGTGAAGTACAGGCGTATCTGGCTGGTCGGGGAGATAGCCTGCCGGCTTCGACGCCATTCCGTCATTTGGTGGCTCAAGCCCGGTTAGGAACCAGCCAGCCGGAGCATACCCGTTTCTTTACCGATATGCTGATGGCAGTGGATGAGCCAACGTTGCCGTTCGGCTGGGCAGAAGTACACCATGACGGTTCGAAAGTGGCAGAATCACATAGAATGTTAACGTCTGCACTGAATCTTCGTTTGCGTCATCAGGCCCGGCGTTTGGGTGTCAGCGTGGCTGCACTGTGTCATCTGGCCTGGGCGCAGGTGTTGTCGCGCACCAGTGGTCAGAAGCAAGTGGTGTTTGGCACGGTATTATTCGGGCGCATGGCTGCCGGTGAAGGTGCCGATAATGGCATGGGGCTGTTTATCAATACGTTACCATTACGTTTGGATATGGATGAAACTTCCGTGCTGGAGAGTGTACAAATCGCCCATACCCGATTAGCAGGATTATTAGCGCATGAACATGCTTCACTGGCGCTGGCACAGCGTTGTAGTGGAGTCGCCAGTGGCACACCGCTGTTTAATGCGCTGCTGAATTATCGGCATAATACACAACCAGTCATGCTGGATGAAACCACCAGCGGAATTGAGCTTCTTGATGCACAGGAACGGACTAACTACCCGTTTGTGTTGTCAGTAGAAGATGGTGGTTCTGATTTGGGGCTGACTGCGCAGGTAATACAGCCATTTAATCCGGAAAGGTTGTGTGATTATATGCAACAGGCGTTGGAAAGCCTGACTGAAGCACTTGAGCAAGCACCGGAAATGCCAGTACAGATGTTGGAAATCCTGCCTGAATCAGAACGGAATTTATTGCTGCAAACATGGAACGCGACAGAAACCGAATACCCTGACCAGTTGTGTATCCATCAACTGTTTGAGCAACAGGTTGAATGTGCACCAGACGCTACCGCGTTAGTGTACGAAGATCAATCTGTTAGCTACGCAGAATTGAATGTTCGGGCTAACCGGCTGGCCCACCAGCTTATCGAACTGGGTGTTGTACCGGATCAGCGGGTGGCTATTTGCATGGCAAGTTCACCGGCGCGAATAGTCGGGTTATTGGCAGTATTAAAAGCGGGGGGAGCATATGTACCATTGGATCCGGCTTATCCGGGCGAGCGCCTGAACCATATTTTGTGCGATGCTGAACCGGCTATCTTATTAGCCGATAATACCGGACGCTCAGCGTTATCAGGCCAGGCACAAGATGAGCAATCAGCACAAATGATTGCGCAGTTAATTGTACTCGACCCGAATTCATTACCCGAACAGCCGGATAATAATCTGCAAAATAATCCGCAAATCGCTGCATTAACCTCCAGTCATCTGGCGTATGTGATCTACACCTCTGGCTCTACGGGTAAGCCGAAAGGGGTAATGGTTGAGCATCGTGGGCTCGTCAACCTTATTCGGGATAAGATCAGCCAGTTCGGTATTCATCCCCATAGCCGGATGTTGCAATTCGCTTCATTTGGTTTCGATGCCAGTACATGGGAAATTATGATGGCATTGGGAAGCGGCGCCAGTCTGGTTATTCCGGATAATACTGTTCGTCATGACCCTTGTCGTCTCTGGCATTATCTGGAAGAACAGGCAGTCACTCACGCTTGCCTGACCCCGGCTCTGTTGCAGGACGGTGCTGATTTACCGGCATTGAAGATAAAACCGACTATTATTTTAGGCGGTGAAGCACCCAACCCGTTACTTATCCGGACACTGAGCCGTCAGGCAGCCGTATTTAATGCTTATGGCCCGACAGAAATAACCATTTGCGCTACCGTTTGGCACTGTCTGCCAGACTATCAGGGAGAGCAAATCCCTATTGGACGCCCAACTGCTAATACCCGGATTTATCTGTTGGATACCTGCCACCAGCCAGTTCCTTTAGGCGCGGTGGGTGAGTTGTATATTGGCGGTGACGGTGTAACGCGTGGTTACTTCAATCGTCCTGAATTGACGGCTGAACACTTCATTACAGATCCATTTAGCAATAAACCGAATGCACGGATGTACCGAACCGGCGATTTAGCCCGTTATTTGCCGGATGGTAATCTGGTCTTTGTTGGTCGCAACGATCAACAGATCAAAATCCGTGGATTCCGGATTGAACCGGGGGAAATTGAAGCCCGGTTGACTGAATATTCCGCAGTACGGGAAGCATTAGTTTTGGCATTAGGTCATGAACAGGATAAACGGCTGGTGGCTTATGTGGTGGCAGAAGCGGATGATGGACTGGTGAGTCTTCTGCGTGAATATTTGAGCACGTTATTGCCTGATTATATGGTGCCGTCGGCCTTTGTACGTCTGGATGCCTTCCCGTTGACCCCTAACGGTAAACTGGATCGCCGGGCGTTACCGATGCCGGGAGAGGACGCATTTGCGCGTCAGGTTTACGCAGAGCCACAAGGGGAAACAGAAATTGCACTCGCCGCTATCTGGCATGACTTACTGGGCGTTGAGCAAATCAGCCGATATGACAGTTTCTTCGCACTGGGTGGTCATTCATTGCTCGCAGTGCGCATGGTCGAACGGTTGCGGAGTCTGGGCTTAACGCTGGCAGTGCGTGATTTGTTTCAATCTCCTGTGTTGTCTGAACTTGCCCAAACCTTGACACAAAATCAGGGGGAAGGTGTACCAGCCAATGTTATTACACCGGAAACGACTGAACTAACTCCCGAGATGTTACCGTTAATTGATCTCACTCAGCCTGAAATTGATCACATCATTGAACAGATACCGGGCGGGATTGCCAATATTCAGGATATCTATGCGCTGTCGCCGCTACAGGATGGCATTTTGTTCCACCATTTATTGGCAAACGAAGGTGACCCGTATTTACTGGCTGGCCAGATGGCTTTTGCGAACCGGACTCTGCTGGATCGTTATCTGAATGCCGTTCAACAAGTTATTAATCGGCATGATATCTTACGTACTGCTTTTATCTGGGAAGGGTTATCCGTTCCTGCTCAGGTGGTTTGCCGTCAGGCACGATTATCAGTGACTGAACTGACACTCGATTCCGTGAATGGGCCAGTGAGTAAACAGTTAGCTCAACGTTTTGATCCCCGTCACTATCGCCTTGATTTGGGGCAAGCGCCATTGCTACGTTTTGTTGTGGCACAAGAAACGGATGGTCGCTGGATTGTATTGCAACTGATGCATCATCTGATTGGCGACCATACCGCATTAGATGTGATGAGCCATGAAGTGCAGGCCTATCTTGACGGACAAAAAAACAATCTGCCCGTACCGCCACCTTTCCGCAATCTGGTTGCTCAGGCTCGATTGGGAGTCAGTCAGGAGCAGCATGTTCGTTTCTTTACCGATATGCTGGCTGAGGTGAATGAACCAACGTTGCCATTCGGATTGACAGAAGTTCACCATGATGGCTCACAAATCACAGAATCTCACCGGATGTTAACCGCAGAATTGAATAACCGTTTACGCAATCAGGCTCGGCGACGGGGTGTCAGCCTGGCCGCCTTATGTCATTTAGCGTGGGCGCAGGTGCTGGCGCGTACCAGTGGGCAGGAAAAAGTCGTATTTGGTACGGTGTTATTCGGGCGCATGGCTGCCGGTGAAGGTGCCGACAATGGCATGGGGCTGTTTATCAATACCTTACCGCTGCGACTGGATATGGATAATACTCCGGTACAAGATAGCGTACAGATGGCACATCGCTGGCTGGCAGGGTTATTGACACATGAACATGCGTCGTTGGCACTGGCACAGCGTTGCAGTGGAGTGCAGGGCGGAACCCCATTATTCAGTACCTTGCTGAACTACCGCCATAATGCATTGCCGATGACCTCGAATGAAATCATGGACGGTGTTGAATTCCTTGGTGCACAGGAACGAACTAATTATCCTTTTACACTGTCAGTGGAAGATTTTGGCGAATCATTGGGATTAACTGCACAAATTGTTCAGCCATTTGATCCAGAAAGGGTATGTAGTTATATGCAACGGGCGCTGGAAAGTTTGGTTGAGGCGCTAGAACAGGCACCGGAAATACCTGTGCGGATGCTGCAAATTCTGCCAGAGTCAGAGCGGAATTTGTTGCTGCAAACATGGAACGCGACGGAAACCGCATATCCTGACCAACGGTGTATTCATCAATTGTTTGAGCAACAAGTTGAGAATACACCGAACGCCACCGCCTTGGTGCATGAAGGACAGACAATTAGCTATGCGGAATTAAATGGCCGTGCTAACCGGCTGGCCCACCAGCTTATCGAACTGGGTATACAACCTGATCAACGGGTGGCAGTTTGCGTGAAGCGTTCACCATCAAGCATAACGGGGCTATTGGCAGTATTGAAAGCGGGGGGAGCATATGTACCACTGGATCCCGCCTATCCCGGCGATCGTCTGGTTTATATGCTGAATGATGCTGCTCCGCTGGTGGTATTGGCAGATAGTACCGGTCGGGCAGTATTGGGTGAGGAAGCTATCGCGAAATTAACGATAATTAACCCGAATGATATTCGGCCTGACCAACCGAATCATAATCCACAGGTTTCGGCGTTAACATCACGACATCTGGCTTATGTGATTTATACTTCCGGTTCGACGGGAATGCCGAAAGGCGTGATGGTTGAACACCGAGGATTCGTTAACCTTATTCAGGATAAAATCAACCAGTTTGCCATTCATTCTCATAGCCGGATGTTGCAATTTGCTTCATTTGGCTTCGATGCCAGTGTCTGGGAAATTATAATGGCTTTGTGTAGTGGAGCTACTCTGGATATTCCTGCTGATGCAGTTCGTCAGGATCCTCAGCTCTTTTGGCGTTATCTGGAAGAACATTCGATAACTCATGCCTGCCTGACACCAGCGCTGCTGCAGGATGGTGCTGATTTACCGGAGATAAATATCAGGCCAACCTTAATATTGGGCGGTGAAGCGCCAAACCCTGCGCTAATCCAGACATTACGCAACCGGGCAACTGTATTCAATGCTTATGGCCCAACAGAAATCACGGTATGTGCTACTGTCTGGCGTTGCCCATCAGACTATCAGAATGGTTTTATTCCTATCGGGCGTCCGACAGCTAACACTCAGATTTATCTGCTGGATAATGATGGACAACCAGTACCATTGGGGGTAGTGGGGGAGATATACATCGGTGGTGACGGTGTAACGCGAGGCTACCTCAATCGCCCTGATTTGACTGCTGAACGTTTTCTGGTGAACCCATTTAGTCAGACACCGGATGCACGGATGTACCGAACCGGCGATTTAGCCCGTTATTTGCCGGATGGTAATCTGGTTTTTGTTGGCCGCAACGATCAACAGATCAAAATCCGTGGATTCCGGATTGAACCGGGGGAAATCGAAGCCCGACTGACGGAATACCCGACAGTGCGTGAAGCTATCGTATTGGCGCAGGGTGAAGGGCAGAATAAACGGTTGGTGGCCTATGTAGTGACAGATGTGGCAGATAAGGATAGCGGGCTGGTGAATTCTCTACGAGAATATTTGAGTGCTTCGCTGCCTGATTATATGGTACCCGCCGCCTTTGTATGTCTGGATGCTTTCCCGCTGACCCCTAATGGTAAGCTGGATCGCCGGTCTCTGCCGGAACCTGATCAGAATGCCTTTGCTCATCAAGCTTATGAAGCACCGCGAGGAGAGGTTGAGATAACACTGGCTGCTATCTGGCGTGAATTACTGGGGATTGAGAAAATAGGCCGACATGACAATTTCTTTGCACTGGGAGGGCATTCGTTGCTCGCTATGCGAATGATAAACCTTGCCGCAGATCGTGGTTTGATGTGTACATTGAATCACCTATTCCAATTCCCTGTGCTGGCTGAACTGGTATCAAAAATGACATTAGATCCACTGTCTCAACCGCAAAGCAGTGCGATACCCGTTCGCTCATCCGGAATGGAACCACCACTATTTTTTGTTCCCAGTGGTATGAATGACTACTCTTATGTTTTTGGGTTATCTCAATACATTAATCCCAGCTATCCGGTCTATGTATTACCCTGGCCTTCCGTCAATGAAGAGCAGGTATCAACTATTGAAGCGTTAGCGGACAAAATGATTACTTTTATGAAATCGGTTCAACCGGAAGGCCGATACCGAATCTATGGCTACTCTTCTGGTGGTGTATTAGCTTATGTCATTGCCCAACAACTGTTAAATGCCGGTGAGACTGTCGATTTTCTGGGGTTGATTGATACGCCTGCTCCTCACTGCTTTAAGCAGCAAATCATTCAGCCAAAACTCCAGTTCCTTGCTGAACTGGCAAAACAGTCGGGTGGGGAGCATGAAGAGAAGATAGCGATATTGCATCAGAAAATTGATCAGTTAGGTTTGGTTCAATTTATTGCCGCAGCACAGAAGTTAGAACTCTATCCGGCGAACCTCCGCCCTGATTTGATCGCAAGGCGTTGGGAACAGATGGGAAGTTATGTGCAAATGATTAAAGCCTATGAACCAGAAGTATTGGAGATAATGCTCCACCAATTCTACGCAACAGAGCCTTACCCGCAAATTCCTTTCGTTACGGAAACTCTATTACCTTCTTTAAGTATGGAGCCATCGTTAGGCTGGGAGCAGGTTGTACCTGATACTTTACTCCAACTGACACCTGTACCAGGCGACCATTTTAGCCTGATGGAAGACAGCACGAATAAAGTTATTTTGGCTAAAACCTTAAGCAGGGCACTGGAAATGAATTGTGAAGTGGAGGCGGTGTAATACTAGTGATGTTGCAGAAATAGCAAGCAACCATTAATAACAATAATGCCCGGTCAATAATATTTACAATGACCGGGCATCTTTTATTTAATCATCATGGAATTATATGAGGTATGGCGACTAATATTGAATGTTAAAAAAGATAATAATTGACAGAGTAGATTTATGCTATAAATGTCTGAGCGTTATCAGGCGGTAATAAATAATGATAATTTTCCAAAAAACATTCCAATCAACACAAAGAGGATTGATATGTTAACTTTTAATGAACGCGTTAATATAGGGATCAATATAACTAAAGAGAAATTAGCTCGTTATGATCCTTCTTTTGTGCAAATAAAAATGAGCGGAACCAATGACGCTGACGTGTACAATAAACTGATAAATGATATTAGCGAATTAAAATCAATGAGTCTAGTATTTAGACTTAATAATTTCGGTCCACATGACCCGGGTGGTGCGTCGATTGATGAGATTTCACCGGGAAAATTTGCAGAACCACAAACTTCTTGGATAGTAGATGGAGTATATAAAAATCTTGATTGGCCTTTTCGTGTAACTTTAGAGGAAGCATTTCAATTGAAATTGGAACATGGCTATACCTCATCGTTTTGGTACGCCCAAGCTCAAAAATTATTAGCACCTAAGCATACAATAGTTACGAAATCATGTTTTGTTTTTCTCCAATGTGACGAATCAAAAATTTTTATTGATGCATTGACTAAAGAAGTTGTAAAAAGATGAATAATCAAAATGTTATATTAATTCGTTAACCAAAGAAGTTAGAAAAAATCATCACTCAGGTTTACTTCTCAGATAGGTTTCTGTCGTATTAATATGACAGAAACCTAAATAACCCCAATTCCGCTTAAGCTATTGCTGAAATATCTTCTTCTGAGTAGAAAATTTTCAGTGATGGCTTTTTCTCTTTAAGGCAGTAAGCAATCAATCCCGTTAAAATGGTTAACAAAAAACCGG
>NZ_CAWNQH010000045.1:0-316 GCF_963876495.1 Xenorhabdus sp. KJ12.1 | reverse complement strand
GTCGCGGTGATGGTATTGCCAGATATGCTCCAAATAAAAGTTTTTAAAATCACGGTAATGCGACCGCTGAAAGAGGATTAAAATTGTCATGATTTCACTGGGATACATGCGGCCTTGTCTGCGGCGCAGGCGGTATCCGTTATCGAGACAAAACGGCTCCCACTGGGGGATGAAAAGACGACAAAAGTCGTCGACATCGCAGAAAATTTCAACTAACTTTCAACTAACTTGTCCATGGCCTGTTCCTCCCCGGAGTCGTTTTAGGCTTTCACCAAAACTTTGCTCCTGGAACAGGCCTCTCGTCAATTTCTTATCC
>NZ_CAWNQH010000044.1:0-319 GCF_963876495.1 Xenorhabdus sp. KJ12.1 | reverse complement strand
TGTGAGTGTTCACACAGATTGTCTGATGAATGTAAGACGAGCAGCGTCTGCGAAGAAGACTTGAAGTCCCCTTCGTCTAGAGGCCTAGGACACCGCCCTTTCACGGCGGTAACAGGGGTTCGAATCCCCTAGGGGACGCCACTTTGCTCGGGGGTCGGGTGAAAGACGGCGCCAACGAAAGGTATTGTTAAGCGGGCTTAATCGCCGGTTTACCAATACATGCTCTTTAACAATCTGGAACAAGCTGAAAATTTGAAACAATCAGCACTGTGTAACAGTGACTGATGAGTCTCTCAAAAACTCGCATCCGAAGACACCT
>NZ_CAWNQH010000043.1:0-326 GCF_963876495.1 Xenorhabdus sp. KJ12.1 | reverse complement strand
GGGGTTCAAAGGTACTTTCACGATCGCGGGGAATTTGCAGCGCCAGTTCGCCTTCTTCAGTCAGTAGCGTTTTAGCGGAATAGCCATTGCGGGTATTAGTACTACAGCCGTAATGGCTGTGGAATAAGAGGGGTATCCCGGCGCCGATAATGACATTGTTGTGCGCGGTACTGATGTCGTCGTCGCCAGTTTGACCAAAATAAAATCTGTTCGACGGTTTCTCTGGTCTTTTTCATCAGTTTTGACAGCAGGTTACGCAGTTCCGATATGCTCAGGGCTATCAGTCCCTGCGGTGTTTTTTTTCTCCTGTATCCGCAAAACTGCCA
>NZ_CAWNQH010000042.1:0-355 GCF_963876495.1 Xenorhabdus sp. KJ12.1 | reverse complement strand
ATGACATCTTAGGCCGGACGCTGGACGAGATGCCGCCGCAGACCCGCAAGTTGTTGCTGTTAATACAGGGTTGGGTCAGGGACAGCGGCCAGCCGCGCCACGAGATGATTTTTACCCGCAAGCAGTTACGCGATGCCGTGCTGTGGGGCGATACACAGCTCAAACTCCATCTCTCACGGTTGGTTGAAATGGAATACCTGCTGCTGCACCGGCGCGGGCTGACGTTCACCTATGAACTGCTGTTTGACGGCGACGGCAGCGATGCCGCGCACCTGAACGGCTTGATAGTGCCCTGAAAGGGGGTATGACGTGTTCCGGTCGGGGGAAAGAGATAAGCAGTCGCCCCTGGGTCGGC
>NZ_CAWNQH010000041.1:0-363 GCF_963876495.1 Xenorhabdus sp. KJ12.1 | reverse complement strand
TGGCTCCTCCAACTGGACTCGAACCAGTGACATACGGATTAACAGTCCGCCGTTCTACCGACTGAACTATGGAGGAATTGCTGTGTTCCTGAGAACGAGATGAATGATAGGGGAATGGAGAAGGGTTGTAAAGCAGAAAAATAAAAAATAAATTCAATTGGTTAAGCGTTGTTCTATGTGGTGATGTTTTGTCATTTTTTGTAATGGAAAATAGCCATTATTTACAATAATCAATATCCTTGTGGCACTACAAAGTGTGGCGACTAGTACTACAGCCGTAATGGCTGTGGAATAAGAGGGGTATCCCGGCGCCGATAATGACATTGTTGTGCGTGGTACTGATGTCGTCGTCGCCAGTTTGAC
>NZ_CAWNQH010000040.1:0-368 GCF_963876495.1 Xenorhabdus sp. KJ12.1 | reverse complement strand
GCTAAAATTTCGCCCAGATGGTTAACAATCAGGTGTAATTTGAACCCATAGAACCATCCCATTGAGGTTTTTCCGCGTTGCGCGATGCCCTGAAAGACCCTATGACGAGGAATACGGATGTTATGGCAAACGCGCAAACTCGTGGAGTCGATAAAAGCAATGCCTGTTGGTTTTCCTTTTAATTGAGCCAGATAACTGGATAAGGGGACCAAAACGGACGGAGCAACGCTGATAAAACGGGTATAACTGAGCAAGGAGGGGAAGTCGCGGTGGGTCATGCTCCCAATGATTAGATCTTGTGATAAACTCCCTACTTTTTATTCTGGGTGAGATATGGCTAAAGTGGATGTGATTTGTCGTTACTGTCA
>NZ_CAWNQH010000039.1:0-395 GCF_963876495.1 Xenorhabdus sp. KJ12.1 | reverse complement strand
TCCTTTTAATTGAGTCAGATAACTGGATAAGGGGACCAAAACGGACGGGGCAACGCTGATAAAACGGGTATAACTGAGCAAGGAGGGGAAGTCGCGGTGATGGTATTGCCAGATATGCTCCAAATAAAAGTTTTTAAAATCACGGTAATGCGACCGCTGAAAGAGGATTAAAATTGTCATGATTTCACTGGGATACATGCGGCCTTGTCTGCGGCGCAGGCGGTATCCGTTATCGAGACAAAACTGCGCCCACTGGGGGATGAAAAGACGACAAAAGTCGTCGACATCGCAGAAAATTTCAACTAACTTGTCCATGGCCTGTTCCTCCCCGGAGTCGTTTTAGGCTTTCACCAAAACTTTGCTCCTGGAACAGGCCTCTCGTCAATTTCTTATCC
>NZ_CAWNQH010000038.1:0-399 GCF_963876495.1 Xenorhabdus sp. KJ12.1 | reverse complement strand
TTTTTTCAGGGGCTTTGATAACAGACTCATCTGGCGGGCATCATCAAACACAATACGCGCCTGATCACGGCTCACGGCGGCGGTGTAAATATCCTGCTGGCCTTGCTCCATTACCAGAAACCAGTTCGCCAGTATCGCGGCAACGGTAGATTTGGCATTTTTGCGCGGCACCTGAATGTAAACACTACGATATTTCCGCCTTCCGGTTGCCTTCACTTTGAAGCCGAACAGATTCGCAAAGGCGAACTGTTGCCACGGTTCGAGAATGATGGGCTTACCGCGCAAGTGGCCTTTGACGTGCGGGTCATGCTCCCAATAGTTAGATCTGTTATGAAAGATAGTATTCACGCTCAATGAACGTACCTACCACTTTGTCATGCATCTCTTCGGATTTGGAAT
>NZ_CAWNQH010000037.1:0-431 GCF_963876495.1 Xenorhabdus sp. KJ12.1 | reverse complement strand
TGGCTCCTCCAACTGGACTCGAACCAGTGACATACGGATTAACAGTCCGCCGTTCTACCGACTGAACTATGGAGGAATTGCTGTGTTCCTGAGAACGAGGCGAATAATAGGGGAATGGAGAGAGCTTGTAAAGCAGAAAAATAAAAAATAAGTTCAAGTGGTTGAGACATGTTCAAAGTGGTGGGGTTTTATCATTTTTTATGGCAAAAAATAATCAGCACCGTATTTTTTTAGGTATTATTCATGATAACGAATTAATATACCGTTATATTTCCTGATGCCAGATAAATGTCCCGGAAAAAAGTAGAAAAGCAAAAAGCCCGACTCAGTAAAACTGAATCGGGCTTCTTTAAATTTGGCTCCTCCAACTGGACTCGAACCAGTGACATACGGATTAACAGTCCGCCGTTCTACCGACTGAACTATGGAGG
>NZ_CAWNQH010000036.1:0-487 GCF_963876495.1 Xenorhabdus sp. KJ12.1 | reverse complement strand
GGATATCGCCGGTATCTTCCGGGGGATGACCTACTGGGCCAACAATAACATGAACGTACTGGCGGATATGCCACGGGATGTGGATTATCTCTACACCCGGGCCAACGTGCGTGACGGTAAGTTTGTCTACAGCAGTGCCAGTGAGAAGACCCATTATTCTACCGCGATGGTCAGCTGGTCAGATCCGCAGAACGGTTATCAGGATGCCGTGGAACCCGTCTTCGACCACAGGTTAATTCGTCGTTTTCAGGTCAGGCAGGCCGATGTGACCGCGATTGGTTGTACCCGCCAGAGTGAGGCGATTCGGCGCGGTAAATGGATATTGCATACCAACGAGTATGACCGGATGGTCAGTTTTACCGTGGGGCTGGATGGCAAAATTCCGTTACCCGGTTATGTTATCGGGGTGGCGGATGAAATGCTGGCAGGCCGGGTGCTGGGTGGTCGCCTTCACAATGCAGACGGACGCAATATCACCTTAGATAGA